>JASIGS010000533.1 GCA_030052355.1 Streptosporangiaceae bacterium
TCCGGCGCACCGACCGCAGGTGAGGCGGTTGCCGCCGGGCCAAAGCGGCGTTCCCCGAGGTCGAAGGCTGCCTCGGCGCGGCAGGCCAGCACGGACGAGGCCGCCGGAGCCGCGGAAGGGCCGGGCCGTGGCTCGTCGACGCGTCGCGCGCGGCCTGGGGATGCGGATGCAGAGCCGGCGGAACACGCGCCGGAGGCGGCCGCGTCCGCCGGGGAAGCTGGGCGGCCATCGTCGCCCGTGGCGCCGCCGCTCGTCATCTTCCAGCCGCCTGAGCTTTCGGCGGGCCGGGCCCCGGCCAGCCAGAAGACAGCGGCGCAGAAGCCGGCGGGCCAGAAAGCGGGTACCCAGAAACCCGCCAGGCAGCCGGACGGCCGTGCCGCCGGGGACGCGGAGGCACCGGGCGAGCCCGAGAGCGGCCGCGCCGAGACCTCAGACGGCAACCGCGAGGAGAGCGCCAGCAGCAGGCGCCGGCGGCGCGGCGGCCGCGGCCGGGGCAAGGCGCGCGAAGGCGGCGAAGACGTGGAAGCTGAGGCGCCGGCAGCCGCCGCAGGCGCGCCAGCGCACGCCGAGGTCCAGGAGAAGCAGCAGCCAGAGGCTGCCGCGGAGGAGAACGGGGACGCCGAGTCCAGCGCGACGGGGAAGCGGCGCAGGCGCAGGCGCCGAAGCGGGTCAGGCGGCGACGCCGAGCTTGCGGCCACGTCCGCCTCGCCGGACGATCCGCCGAACACCGTGGTGCACGTGCGGACGCCACGGGCGAGCGCCGTCGAGGACGACGTCAGGGCGGTGAAGGGATCGACGCGGCTCGAGGCCAAGCGTCAGCGCAGGCGCGAGGGCAGGGAGTCGGGCCGGCGGCGGCCGCCGATCATTACCGAGTCGGAGTTCCTCGCCAGGCGTGAGGCGGTCGAGCGGGTCATGGTCGTGCGCCAGCGCGGAGAGCGGACCCAGATCGCCGTGCTCGAGGACGGCATCCTGGTCGAGCACTACGTGGACAAGGCCAGTCACCAGTCCTACGTGGGCAACGTCTACCTGGGCAAGGTCCAGAACGTGCTGCCGTCGATGGAGGCCGCCTTCGTCGACATCGGCAAGGGCCGCAACGCAGTGCTCTATGCGGGCGAGGTCAACTTCGAGGCTAGCGGCCTGGAAGGCGAGTCGAAGCGGATCGAGTCGGCCCTGAAGTCAGGCCAGTCGATCGTCGTGCAGGTGACCAAGGACCCGATCGGGCACAAGGGGGCGCGGCTGACCAGCCAGGTCAGCCTGCCCGGCAGGTACCTGGTCTACGTGCCCGGGTCCAGCATGACCGGCATCAGCCGCAAGCTCCCGGATAACGAGCGGAACCGGCTCAAGCAGATCCTTAAGCAGGTCATGCCGGAACACGCTGGCGTGATCGTCCGCACCGCAGCCGAGGGAGCCTCGGAAGAGGAACTGGCCAGGGACGTGGCCCGGCTGTCCGCGCAGTGGGAGGCGATCGAGCGAAAGGCCAAGACGGCGTCCGCGCCCGATCTGCTGTACAGCGAGCCCGACCTGACGCTCCGCGTGGTCCGGGACATCTTCAACGAGGACTTCTCGAGTCTGGTCGTGGCCAGCGACAGCGAGTGGGATCTGGTCGACGAGTACGTCCGTTACGTGGCCCCTCACCTCGAGGGCAGGCTGCAGCGGTGGCAGGAGGACAAGGACGTCTTTGCCGCTTACCGGATCGACGAGCAGCTGGCCAAGGCGCTCGAGCGCAAGGTGTGGCTGCCGAGCGGCGGTTCGCTGGTGATCGACCACACCGAGGCCATGACGGTCATCGACGTGAACACCGGCAAGTTCACCGGGCAGGGCGGCAACCTGGAGCAGACGGTAACCCGGAACAACCTGGAGGCGGCCGAGGAGATCGTCCGCCAGCTCAGGCTGCGGGACACCGGCGGCATCATCGTGATCGACTTCATCGACATGGTGCTGGAGAGCAACAGGGAACTCGTGCTGCGGCGATTGCTCGAGTGCCTGGCCAGGGACCGGACCAAGCATCAGGTGGCCGAGGTGACCTCGCTCGGCCTGGTCCAGATGACGAGGAAGCGCGTCGGCTCGGGTCTGCTCGAGGCCTTCTCGGTGCCGTGTGAGCACTGCAACGGCAGGGGCGTGATCATCACGCTTGACCCGGTTGACCGCTCCCACGGCCGGTCGGCCCGAACTGCCACCGCCGCGGTGGCGGCCGCGACCTCGAATGGCCGTGCCGCCTCGGACGAGCCTGCGGCCCCGGTTGAGCCTGCGGCTTCGGATGGCGGTGCCGCCTCGGATGAGACTGCGGCCTTGGATGGTCCCGCGGTCTCGGCTGGCCCGGCCGCGGCCGTCGACAACGGCGAGGCGCCGGATCGCCCCGCCGAAGGCAGCGGCGCGGAGGATGGCGGCCAGCATCTGGACGCCAGCCAGAGCCAGGACCCGGACAGGCCGCAGGAGCCGGAGGAGGCTGGACGCGCATCGCAGCCAGCCAGCACCTGACAAGCCGGAGGTCTGATAGGCTTGTCTGTCGGCAAGTGTGGCAGGTCTGGCGGCCTTAGCACGCAAATGGCAGCTCGCCAG
>JASIGS010000534.1 GCA_030052355.1 Streptosporangiaceae bacterium
ATGACGAACACCGCGTAGCCGACCGCGGGAATCAGCGCATGATCGGCAGGCAGACCGCGGCCCCCGCCGTAGCCGATGAACCGTACGACGACGGGAACGCGCTCGCTGCCCGCCGGCCGCAGGTACCAGGCGCGGATCCGGTCGCCTCGTGCGCCGGAGAACTCCACGTCGTAGACCTGCATCGGCCGGTAGGCATCAGGCAGATACGCCACCACGGACGGTGGCCTGGCGGCTGCTCGCGCCTCGGCCAGCCGGCCGGACCACCAGCCGTCGAGCCCGGGGGGCTCCTGCGTGCTCGTGCGGTAGGTGCGCAGCTCGGCAAGCGGCAGATCGAACCAGGGCATGGCAGCCTTCCAGAATCCGGCGGTATCGGGGTGTAACCATATGCCCCGCCCCCCGCATGAAGTGTGTACCCAGGTGCATTGCCGCCGCGCTTGCCTGCCGGCGCCCGGGCGCCGGTGCTGCGGATAGCCGTCAAGCGCTGTGCTCGGCCGGCGACGAGGACCCAAGGTAATCTTCTGGCATGGCTGTTATCGCCTTGCAGGTCCCCGGGCACAGCAGTTACCCGCTGTCTCTGTCGATCCTGGTGGTGATCGTTCTAGTAGCGGCCCTGGCGGCGGCTGTGTACTTCATCGGCCGCGAGTACATCAAAGTCGGCCGTCGCGGGCCCAGACGAGAACAGCCTCTCCTGCTCTGGCTCTGGCTCGGCCTCGCGGTCCTCGTCGTGATCGCCGTCGTCGGGCACAACTTTATATAGCGGTCAGTAGCGATAACCGAAGCGCGCGTTCAGCATCCGCTGCTGCCGGCGGGTCAACCGTCCTCGCGCCAGGTCAGCCGGTAGCCGACCGACGGGTCGCTCTGCAGGAAGTTCCCCTCGTCGTCGCCGAGCTTGCGCCTGATCCGGTACGCGTAGACCTTGAGGTAGTTCACCTCGCTGCCGTAGCCGGGCCCCCAGACGTTCTCCAGGATCATCTTCCGCGTGACGACCTTGCCCGCGTGCCGGGCGAGGAACGCGAGGAACTCGAACTCCTTGGCGGTGAGGTCGAGTTCCCGCCCGTCCATGGTCGCCTGATAGTGCACGAGGTCGAGGTGCAGTGGGCCGACGTCGAGCTCGGCCGGCTCCCCGCCGGAATCCGCGGCCGCGTGGTGCCGCAGCGCGACCCGCAGCCGTGCGCTCAGTTCCCGCATGCCGAACGGCTTGGTGATGTAGTCGTCGGCGCCTCCTTCGAGCGCCTCTACCTTGCGGTCCTCGGTGCTGTCCGCCGACAGCACGACGATAGGAACGTCACTCCACGTCCTGACTCTCTTGCACACGTCCATGCCGTCCAGGTCAGGCAGGCCGAGGTCGAGCACGATCACATCTGGCCGGCCGATCGCGGCCGCCGCGACACCGTCCTCGCCGGTCTCCGCGGTCTGCACGTCGTGGCCCAGCGCGGTCAGGCCCACACTGCAGACGGTCAGCAGGTCGGGGTCATCGTCAACGATGAGAACCCGCGGCAATGCGCCGTTCCTCCTCGGCGAAGCGCGCGTCCGGCCGGGCACCCGGCCCTGCCGTCGGCAGCGTGAAGCTGAACAGGGCGCCGCCACCGGGCGCATCATCGACCCAGATGCGCTGGCCGTGCGCCTCCACGAACGTCCTGGCTATCGTCAGCCCGAGGCCGGCGCCCGCGTCGGCATCCCGGCGGGCCAGCATCCCGAACACCTCGTCGCGCCGGTCCGGACTGACCCCAGGGCCACGGTCCGCCACCGAAACCTGGACCGTGTCCGCCGACCTGACCGACGCCGTCACCGTGATCGGCGTTCCCTTCGGCGCGTGCCTGATGGCGTTCTCGAGCAGGTTCGTGAGGACGCGCGCGATGAGGGTGCGGTCCACGTCGACCGGCGGCAGCGAATCGGGCAGCTCGAGGCGTACCTCGTGGCCCCGGAGGGCCGGCGCCAGGTCGCCGACGACGCCATGGGCGAGTTCCGGCAGCGCGGTTGTCACCCGGCGCGGCTGCAGCACGCCGGCCTGGATCCGGCTCATGTCGAGCAGGTTCTGTACCAGGTCGGCGAGCCGGTCGGCCTGGCCGTCGATGAGCCTGGCCAGGCTGCTCCTGGCGTCCGGCCCGATGTCCAGGGCGTCGTCGGCCAGCGTGGACGAGGACGCCTTGATCCGCGCCAGCGGCGCGCGCAGGTCGTGCGAGACCGCGGCCACCAGCGTCTTGGCGAGCCTTGCCATCTCCTCCGTGACCCGGGTCCGCAGCGCCTGCTCCCTGAGCTGGGCGCGCTCCACGGCCAGCGCGATCTGGTTGGCGAACAGCGTCAGCGGCTCGCGTTCGTGTCCGCCGGCCGACTCGGCGGACAGCACCAGAAGCCCGACCGGCCGCCCGGACGCCGTGAGCGCGTGCACGAACACGTCGCCGCGGATGCCGGGCAGCGCGCCGAGCCTCGCGAGCTCGCCCGGGGCCGGCACCACCTGGCGGATCTGGTCCTCGCTCAGCGGTTCGCCTGCCGACGCGGCGATCTGCAGCTTGCCGTCCCTCGGCAGCAACAGGGCGACCTGCCTGGCGCTGAACACGTCGGCGACCGTGGTCACGACGGTCGTCAGCAGCTCGTCCAGCGGTCTCTCCTCGAGCAGCAGGCCCGAGATCTGGAACAGTTCCCGCAGCTCGGTGCCCTGCCGGCGTTCCTTCGAGCGGGCGACGTTCAGCCCGGCAACCACCCGGGCAACCGGCAGCATCACCGCGACGTAGACGACGGCTGCCGCCCAGTTCTGCGGCCGTCCGACCCATAGCGTCTGGTAGGGCGGGATAAAGAAGAAGTCATAGACCAGGAACCCGGCGACGACGCTGAGCGCCCCGGCGACGAAGCCGCCGACGACGACGCCGATGACAACAGGAATAACCAGGACAAGTGCTGCGGTCGCGATGCTCAGCCCCGACGCGCATCCCGACGACAAGGACGCGCACGCTGGCGTTGCACGCAATGGGATCATCACGCTCGTGAGCACCGCCATGCTGACGAGCGCCGCGATGGTCCCGATCACGGTGCGCTTCATCCTGCTTTCCGCAGCTTATCCGGTCGCCGGGGCGTTGGCCGCAGTCGGCGCTGGCTGCCTGGGCACCGTGGGCCAGGGCCCGTCGCAGGCCTCCTCCTCGGCCGGTTCGAGCTCGTATCGCGGGTTCCACAGCACGATGCGGTCGTCCCTGGTAGCGGCCGTTCCGGACGCGGTGCAGCGCCGTCCCTTCTCCAGGCCGCGCACTTCGACCCGGCCGAGGAACATGAGGTCCAGTTCCCCAGTGCCGTCCGTCAGCACGTACCTGCAGGCCGGGCAGCCACGGAGCGCCATCGCCGTGGCGGACCGGATCTCGCCGCGGACCATGACGCGCTGTTGCGGCCGAACTTCTCCGATCGGCCGGACCCGCCCGACTGGCCGATATACCCGCGCAGCCAGTTCGGTCATCGCAACCTCGCTAGTGCCTCGTTGAGCTGCAGGACATCGATGTAGGAAGCGCCGAGGAAGCCGAACTGCGGCTGCTGGATCTGCGACTTCACCAGCTGCCTGACCTCCGCGACCGGCAGCCCGCGTGCCCTGGCCACGGCGTCCACCTGTGCGTAGGCATCCACGGGCGCGATGTCGGGATCGACCCCACTGCCGGAGGTGGTGACCAGGTCGGGGGTCGGGGTGATCCCCTCCTTGCGCAGCAGCGCAATCTGCGCTTTCACGTCCGCGACCAGCAACTTCGACCGGGGCCCCAGGTTCGTACCCCCGGTGGCCATCGGGTTGTCGGCATCCGGCCTTCCCACGAACCAGCGCGGGCTGGTCCACTTCTGCCCGACGAGCGTCGACCCGTTCGCGGTCAGCGAGCCGTTGGCCTGGTGGCTGAAGAGCGCCTGGCCGATCCCGGTCTCCGCGAGCGGGTAGCCGAGCCCGAGCAGGACGAAGAAGATGGCGCAGGCGCCGAGCGCCGGGCGCACACTCCTGAGCAGGTTCCTGGACATCAGTAGGCTCCGGTCACGGTGAGAATCAAATCGATGATCTTGATGAAGATGAACGGTGCGATGATCCCGCCGAGGCCGTAGATGAAGACATTCCGGCGCAGGATCGCCGCGGCGCCGGACGGGCGGAACCGCACGCCCCGGAGCGCCAGCGGGATCAAGGCGACGATGACCAGCGCGTTGAAGATCACTGCCGACAGCACGGCAGACTGCGCGCTGTGCAGCCCCATGATGTTGAGCGCCTTCAGCTGCGGGTAGGTGGCGGCGAACATCGCCGGGATGATCGCGAAGTACTTCGCCACGTCGTTGGCGATGGAGAAGGTGGTCAGCGCGCCCC
>JASIGS010000535.1 GCA_030052355.1 Streptosporangiaceae bacterium
CCGGGGACACCTCGATCCCGGCGGGCCGGGTGGTCGCGGCTCACTCCCTGGTGCTGGCCGATGCGTCGGCTGATCCCGGTGGCTCCGAGGGTCGCCCCCGGGGCACGCACTGAACGGAAGGAATACATGAGCATCCCCTACGGGTCCCCCCATCGCCCGGCCGATCACGTCATCGTCTTGTTCGGCGCGACCGGCGATCTGGCCAAGCGCAAGCTGCTGCCCGGCCTGTTCCACCTGGCCGCGGCCGGCTTGCTGCCGCCTCGTTATCGCGTCATCGGCACCTCGCCGGCCAAGTTTGCGCTCTCCACGGAGCAGTTCCGGCAGCATGCGAGGCAAGCTTGCCAGGACTTCTGCGTGACCAAGCCGGACGGCTCGGCCGACGAGTGGGCGAAGTTTGCGGAACGATTGTCCTTCGCCCCCTCTGACCCCGACGACTACACCGCGCTGCAAGAAGCTGTCGCCAACGCGGAGAAGGAGATCGGCGGTTCGCCGCAGCGGCTGTTCCACCTGGCGGTGCCGCCAGACGCGTTCGAGTCCGTGGTCTCCTTGCTGGGTGACGCCGGGCTGGCCAGCGGCAGCCGGGTGATCGTCGAGAAGCCGTTCGGCCATGATCTGGCGTCCGCGCGCGAACTCGACGAGGACCTGCACAAGGTGTTCGACGAGTCGCAGATCTTCAGAATCGACCACTTCCTCGGCAAGGAGTCCGTCGACAACATCCTGGCTTTCCGGTTCGCTAACGGCCTGTTCGAGCCGGTATGGAACCGCTCGCACATCAACTACGTGCAGATCGACGTGCCGGAGACGCTGTCCATCGAAGGCCGGGCCGACTTCTACGACAAGACCGGCGCCTACCGCGACATGGTGGTGACGCACCTGTTCCAGGTGCTCGGCTTCATAGCCATGGAACCGCCGACGTCACTGACCGCGCAGCAGCTGCGCGCCGAGAAGCTGAAGGTCTACCAGGCGCTGCGGCCGATCGACGTCCGGCACGTCGTCCGTGGCCAGTACGCGGGGTATCGCAACGAGCCCGGCGTCGCGCCTGACTCTCAGACGGAAACCCTTGTGGCGGTGCGCGCCGAAGTCGAGAACTGGCGCTGGCATGGCGTGCCGTTCTACCTGCGCTCTGGCAAGAGCATGGGCGCCAGCCGTCAGGTCGTGACGCTGGGCTTTCATGAGCCGCCGCTGCGGATGTTCCGAGCGCACCGCAAGGCCATCCCCGAGGGTCGGCGGAACGAGATCGTCATAGATTTCGCTGACCCCGGATCGATCACGACCAACTTCCTGGTCAAGGAGCCAGGCGCGGAGATGAGCCTGGGCAGCGCGAGCATGATCTTCCGGTATCAGGACTCGTTCGCGCAGGCCAACGCCCTCGAGGGATACGAGCGGCTGATCCTCGACGCGATGATCGGCGATGGGGCGCTGTTCACCAGTTCCGACGGCATCGAACGGCTGTGGGAGGTCTCCGAGCCACTGTTGCAGAACCCGCCGCCGGTCGAGCCGTACCAGCCCGGCTCGTGGGGCCCGGAGTCGGTGGACCGGCTGATTGAGCCGCACCACTGGCACCTGCCTGGCCATTCCTGAACCATCCGCTAACTCCTGGCCAAACTGATGCAACATCGCGGCCTGCCGCGCGTGTGTTGTTTGTGGGGAGCGACGGAATAGGTGACGCGACCATAGCCCGAGAGTCCAGGTCGTCGTTGCGGGAGCCTGCCGACGGTACCGCCGCCCTAGGGGGGCTCGCCCGCGCCGCCGACGGCGGCGCGGGCGAAGGCGTGCAGTCGCTCTACGAGCAGACCGCCGTCAGCCTGATCCGGCTGGCCTACGTCATACTGAGCAACCGCCAGAGCGCCGAGGACGTGGTTCAGGATGCGTTCCTCGCTCTATACCGGCGCTGGGACAAGCTGGCTGATCCCGCTGGAGCCGAGTCTTACCTGCGCGCTTGCGTGGTAAACGGCTGCCGCTCGGTGCTGCGCAGCCAGCGAGTGCGCAGCCGGCACGTGCTCCACGAACGGCCAGCGGCGTCCGCTGACGTTCCAGTGCTCGACGACGACGAACGCGGCGAGGTCGAGCGGGCCGTTGATCGCCTGCCGCGGCGCCAGCGTGAGGTGCTCGTGCTGCGCTACTACATGGACCTGGCGGACGAGGAGATAGCCCGGCTGATGGGGGTGCGCCCGGGCACCGTCAGAGCCACCGTGCACCGGGCGCTCGAGGCACTCGGCCGGGAGCTCGGGGGCGAGTCATGAACCAGCTCGAATCCAAGCTCCGGGAGTCGCTCCGGAATAAGGCCGACCGCATCCCGCCCGATGCACCGCCGCTGCGGCTGTCTGGCTCGCTCGAGCGCGGGCGCGCTCGCCGTAGGACCGCGAGCCGGCGGAAGTGGCTGGCCGCCGCGGCGGCTAGCGTGGCTGTCGCGGCAGTGGCCGTTGCCGCAGTCACGGTGTCGGGCGTAGTCGGCAGCAACAAGGCCAAGGGCAAGGCTGGCGCCGCGGCCAGTGCGCTGAGCGGGGTTCCGCCTTACTACGTCATCCTCTCCTATCGCCGGACCGGCTCCGTTGCCGAGCTGCGAGTCACCAGGACCAAGGCGCTGATCGCCACGATTCGTCCGCCGCATCCCTACGTCGGGTTCAGCCTCCAGGACCTCGCGGGAGCTGCAAACGATCAGGAATTCGCCCTATTGGCCGAGACAGCCGGGGATCGGCCCGCATCATCGCAGGTGCTCCTGCTGCACATCGATCCCGGCGCCCGTTCACCGAGCGCGCGCACGCAGCTGACGGCACTGCATTTGCGGTACGCGCACAATTTGAGCGCGACCGCCATGGCGTTCTCCCCGGACGGAAGTTCGCTGGCCGTGATGACCGAACAGGGGCTGATCGTCTACAACCTGAAGAAAGGCACCAGCCGGTACTGGGAGGGCATTGGCATCGGGGGCGGATCGCCTGGGACGCTCTCCTGGACCTCGAACGGGCTCATCGGGTACCCGGCTCGTGGCGGGTTTGGCTTGCTGGATTCCACCGCGAGGGGAACCAGCCTTGAGGCCGACCTCCACGTGATCCATCTGCGCGGTGCACCAGACTATGCGCCCGGGCAATCGGTCCTGAACGGCGGCGAATGGCGCGTGGCGCTCATCAGTCCCGACGGCCGCTGGGTCTTTATCAGCATCCAGCTGCCCGGTAGCGACAGGCGCGGCGACTCCTACGGCGATGAGGATCTGCTGAAGTTCTCGGCCAGGACGGGCAGACTAGCGGCCGTCGTGAGCCGTCTGCAGGTCCGCTTTACTGGGCCGCAAGACGGGCGGGAGGCCATCTGGGAACAGGTCCTATGGATGAACAACTCGGGTAGCAAGCTGATCGTCACCTATGCACGCCCGGGCCAGACCGCGGGGATCCTGAGCGGCAAGAGCTACACGCCCATCCCGTGGCCAGCCGACACCGTCTACGCAGCCTGGTAGCTACCGGGCCGGCCTGCTTAGCGCAGCTCGGCGTCAAGCACGGCGGCGAAGACTTCGCCGATCCGGCCGAGTTCGTCCTCGGAGATGACGAACGGCGGCGACACCTGCAACGCGACGCCGCGCAGCAACCGGGTGATGACGCCGCGCTCGCGCGCGGCCGCCACCAGGCGCGGGCCGAGGCTCGGGTCTGCGTCCCGCGCCGACGCCGCGATCTCGACAGCCCCGAGCAGGCCGGCGCCGGTTCGTACCTCGGCGACGAGCTCGTGCCCGGCCAGCGGCGCGAGCGCAGCCGCTAGCACCGGCTCGAGCCGCCGCACCCGCGACACGAGCTGCTCGCGCTCGAGGATGTCCAGGTTCGCCAGGCCGACCGCGCACGCCGCGGGGTGCGCCGAGTACGTGTAGCCGTGCCGGAAGATCTGGGACGCGCCAGCGCGCCAGAACGGCTCGGCTACCTTCGGCCCGGCCAGCACCGCGCCGAGCGGGAGGTAGCCGGACGTGAGTCCTTTGGCCACGGTCATCAGGTCGGGGTCGATGTTGTAACGGCCGCTGCCGAACCACTCCCCGGTCCGCCCGAATCCGCAGATGACCTCGTCAGCCACGAACAGCACGTCCTGGTCGCGGCAGATCTGCTGAACTTCCGCCAGGTAGCCTTCGGGCGGGAAGTACACGCCGCCCGCACCCACGACCGGTTCGCAGAAGAACGCGGCGACCCGCTCGGCACCCGCCTGCTCGATGAGCTTGGCCAGTGCGCCCGCATCGTCCCACGGCACGTGCTCGACCAGCGTGACCAGCGGACCGAATGGCTCGCTGAACGCGGGGATGCCGCCGATCGACGTGCCGTAAGCGTTGACGCCGTGGTAAGCGTGGGTGCGGCCGATGATGATCTGCTTCTCCGGCTGGCCGACCGCGTGCCAGTACGCCCTGGCCAGCTTGGCGGCTGTGTCCACCGCGTCCGAACCACCGCCGGGCGTGAAGAACACCTTCGCGTTGGGCATCGGCGCAAGCAGCGCGACCCGGCGGGCGAGCTCCTCGGCAGGCTCACTAGTGAAAACCTCGTACGCCTGAAAGCCGGCGATCTCCCGCATCTGCGCGGCGGCCGCCGCCGCCAGCTCGTCCCGGCCGTAGCCGACGTTGCAGTACCACAGGCTGGCGATCGCATCCAGGTAAGA
>JASIGS010000536.1 GCA_030052355.1 Streptosporangiaceae bacterium
CATGGCGGCGTTCTCGGCCTGCCTGTTCGGGGCGATCTACGGCGCCGCGGCCGGGTTCACCGGGGGGCTCGTCGACGCGTTCATGATGCGCATAGTGGATGCGTTCCTGTCCGTGCCTAACATCTTCGTGCTGATCATCCTGGCCGTGCTGATCAGGCCGGGCACGATCACGCTGATGGCGTTCATCGCGACGTTCTACTGGCCGCTGCCGGCTCGGCTGGTGCGCGGTGAGACGCTGTCGCTGCGTACCCGGGAGTACGTGCAGGCGGTCAAGGTGGCGGGCGGCACGAACCGCCGCGCGGTGTTCCGGCACATCATGCCCAACGCCATCGGCGTCATCATCGTGCAGGGCACGTTCGCGGTGGCCGACTCGATCGTCATCCTGTCGGGACTTGGCTTCCTTGGCTTCGGCCTGCAGGCGCCCCAGACGGACTGGGGCACGATGCTGTCCGACGGGCTGACTTACCTGAACGACGGCTACTGGTGGCTGATCTACCCGGCTGGCCTCCTGATCATCGCCACGTGCGTATCGTTCAACTTCATCGGCGACGCACTGCGCGACGCGTTCGAGACCAGGCTGCAGCGCCGCTAGGCAGCCGGACTAGTCTTCAGCAGCCGCGTTATGCCGATTGCTGGGGACTGCCCGCAAGAAGTTGCATCGACTGAAGCCACACGCTCCCGGGCCCGGACAGCACAGCGAAGTACCGGGCGTCACCGCCTGGATCGGGCCCCGCCGCCTCCTCCAGCTCGGCCATCAGCACGACCACCGAGCCGCCGCACATGCCGATGTGCCACGGATGGGTTCGCAGTGAGGCTCCGGCGGCGAGGTCACGCGTGACCACGTCACCGGACAGCTCGACCCACGCCCTTCCGTGGCCGCTGATTCGCTGCAACGTGAAGCCGTCGGCCTGAGCCTGGGCGAAGGGTTCATGCCGGAAGCCGGTCGTTACCTCGATGCCGGGCGTGCCAGCCAGGAAGCCGCGGCGGTGTACCAGGAAGTCCTGCCCGGGCTCTACATCTACGCCGACGATGCTGCCCGGCATCCTGGACGCGAAGGCAATCGTGCCGGCCGACTGCCTGGCCGTGTAGACGCTGAACGGTATCGACGACCTGCCGATGGTCCGTCCTGCAGCTTCCGCCATCGTGCCGTCCGCGCTGGCCGACATCTGGATCGAGTCGGTCATCCAGGAGAACTCTCCTGTTCCGGCGATGACGCTCTCGCCTGGCTCCAGCGAGATCGACAACACCGGTTGCGTGGACCCGAGAAGCTCATCGTGCAATCCGTCCCCCTGGACTGGCGTGGTGGCAAAGGGCCAGCGGAACCGATTCGGCCGGACGCCCGAGCCCCCCTCAGTCCCGGGCGTCCGGCCGACGGGCCGCTCCGCCAGACATTTCTAGCCGAAAGGCGGTGTCCGCCGAATCCCGGAAACCATGCAATTCGGATGGCGGGAAGTGGCCGTCACCCTGGGCGAGCCCGGACTGACGTACAGCAATCGCTCGCAGCGCTATAACATCCCCGATCACGACCTAGTGGTCTATAGCGGGAGGTGGCTCTGCCAGCCCGTGCTCGATCGCGTAACGGGCGGCATCGACCCGCCCGGACAGGCCGAGCTTGGCGTAGATGGTCGCGAGATGCCGCTCCACGGTGGCCGGGCTCAGGTAGAGCTCGGCTGCGATCTGCTTGTTGGTCAGCCCGGCCGCCAGCTTGGTCAGAACCTCGGCCTGCCGCCTGGTCAGGTTGCCGGGCAGCGGCGCGGCAGCGGCGCCGGCGAGCTCGGCCAGCGCAGCCCGGACCTCCGCCCTCCACCTCGGGCTCGCGATCCGCTCGGCGAGGTCCTGCGCGTCGCGCAAGTACTGCGCGGCTTCCGCGGCGCGGTCCGTCTGCCTGCATACCCGGCTCAGGCCGATCATGGCCTCGATGACATCGTCTGGGTGCCCCCCCGCCTGGCCGGAACTGATGGCGGCTCGGTAGTGCTCGGTGGCCTGCGCCCAGTTCCGGCGGCCCGCGGCCAGGTTGCCCTGACCGCAGCGGACCGTGCTCGTCAGCGTCGGGCTGCTGGCCGCCAGCACGGCAGCCTCGCGCAGCGCGCTGTCCGCGTCATCCCACCGGCACTTGCGGATCAGGACGTCGGCCAGGTTCACCAAGCCGATCGCGATCGACCGTGGCACGCCGGTCCTCCGCTTGATGACGAGGGCCTGCTCGAACAGCTGCTGTGCATGGTCCAGCTCGCCGTCGTCCAGTTCCTTCACCGCGAAGTTGTTGATCGCGGCTGCCATCCGGGAGTCGCTGAGTTCGGCGCTGAGTTCCATCACCTTCTCAAAGCTGCGCCGGGCGGCGGCGTGGTCGCCGAGATAGCGGTGCGCAGAGCCGAGCACGGTGGCCGCCAGCGCGATCCGGTCCTTGCGGCCCAGCGGCTCGAAGATACGCAGCGCGATGTCTGCCGCCCTGATCGCTTCGGCGTAGTCGCCGTTCTCCGCGGCCAGGATGGCGGTCGCGCAGTGGGCGCGGCCGGTCCGCTCGTCGAGGCGCTGACCCGCCGTGGCAAGGAACCTGGCCAGCCAGGTGCGACCCACGGCGAGCCGGCCGCTGATCAGCCACCAGCGCCACAGCGCCGCGCTGGCGTCGAGGCCGAGATCGACGTCGCCGTTGTCGTCGGCCCACTGCAGCGCGGCGTCCAGGTCCGGCACGGCTGCCTCCATCCGGCTCGCCCAGCGCGCGGCGTCCGGCCCGGCGAGTTCGCCTTCGCTCGCGATGGCGAGCTCGGCCAGGTGCAGCGCGTGCCGCCGCCGGACCGCCGGCCCGTCGTCGGCCCGGTCGAGCTGGTGCGCCGCGAACGACCGGATGGTCTCGAGCATGCCGAACAGGTTCTGCTCGCTGCTCCTGGAGACCTCGAGCCAGGAGGAGTCGACGAGCAGGCGTGCCGTGCTTGCCGCCGCTGCTTCGTCTAAGCCGAGTACCGCCTGCATGTCAGGGAGGCCGAACGAGCCGGCGAACACGCTCAGCATCGCGGTCATCCGCCGCTGATCCGGCCCGAGCAGGTCGTAGCTGAGCTGCAGCACGTCAGCCAGCTTGCGGCCGCGGTGCTGGCCAGCCAGCGCCGGCTCGGTTGCCAGCAGGACGGCGCGCTGCTGCAGGATCTCGCGGATCGACAGCGTGCCAACCCAGCCCGCGATCAGCTCGATGGCCAGCGGAAGACCGTCAAGGCGGCGGCACAGCTCGGCGATGGCGTGCGGTGCCACATCGCTCGCGCGAAAGCCGGGTACCCGCTCGGCTGCCCGGGCGACGAAGAGCCTGACCGCGTCGCTCGATGCTATGTCGGCTGCGCCCGCGGCGACCGATGGGCACGCCAGCGGCGGGACCGCCCAGCAGACCTCGCCGGGCACCCCGAGTATCACCCGGCTTGTCACGACCATGCGCAGATCCGGTACTCCGCCGAGCAGCTCGCCCGCCAGGTCTGCGACCTGCTCGCGCAGCGACTCGGCGCCGTCGAGCACGAGCAGCCGGGGTGTCGCGGTGAGCGCGTCGATGAGGGACTGGGTCAGGGGCCTGCCGCGCGGGTCGTGCACGCCGAGCTGCGAGGCCAGCGCCGAGGCCAGCGACCGTGGAAAGCGCACCGACTCCAGCGGCACGAACACGACCTCATCGTCGCCAGCGGTGCGGCGCACCAGCTCGATCGCCAGCCTGGTCTTGCCGGCGCCGCCGGGGCCGGTCAGCGTCAGCAGGCGCGACCGGCCAGCCAGCGCGGTCAGCTCGGCGAGCTCGCGCTCGCGGCCGACGAAGCTGGACTGGGCGACGGGGAGCCTGCCATGCGGTCCGGGCTGCGTCTGGTCAGGCAGGGAACTGTCGCCGCGGCCGGCGTCCGCGCCGGCCGCGGCGACTTCCGCCTCGAGGGCTGCGATCGCTGTCTTCGCGCGGGCCGACAGGCTCGTCCTGCCTGACTCCCACCGGTTGACGGTGGCGAACGACACGCCGAGACGCCGGGCAAGCTGTTCCTGGCTGAGCCCGAGTTCGGTGCGCAGCGATCGCAGCCGCGCGGCGAGCGTTTCCGCGTCGCGCGGCTCGTTCACGAAGGAAGCCTATGACTTCTGGGCTAAAACAGCCCGAAAAGCCGGTCTCCAGCGTCACCCAGCCCGGGAACGATGTACCCCTTGTCGTTCAGCTCGGCGTCGACAGCGGCCGTCACGACTCGGACCGTCACCGGCTGGTCGTCAGGAAACGCCGCGCCGAGCCTGGCCAGGCCCTCGGGCGCCGCGAGCAGGCAGATCGCTGTGACGCCAGCCGCGCCGCGGTTGATCAGCATCCCGATCACGGTTTCCAGCGTCCCGCCGGTGGCCAGCATGGGATCGAGGACGAACGCCTCGCGGCCGGTCAGGTCGGCAGGCAGGCGCGCCGCGTAGACGCCCGCCACGAGCGTCTGCTCGTCCCTGGCCAGGCCGACGAAGCCGACGTCCGCCGCCGGCAGCAGCCTGGCCATCCCGTCCAGCATGCCGATGCCGGCCCGCAGCACCGGAACCACGAGTGGCACGGGCTTGGCGAGCTTGACACCGTCGGCCGGACCGATCGGCGTGTCCACCACCGTCGGCTCGACCGCCAGGTGCCGGGTCGCCTCATAGGCGAGCAGCGTCACGAGTTCGTCGGCGAGCCGCCGGAACGTCGGCGTCTGCGTGCGGACGTCGCGCAGCGCGGTGAGCTTGTGCGAGACCAGCGGATGATCGGCGACCAGTGTCTGCATGCTCGGTAGTGTGCCAGCTTGTCAGGCATTCGGGGGTGTCCCGTGGATCTTGGTGGATGCGGGCGGTGATCCAGGCGGCATCCGGCAAGGCGGAGGAGGAGGCAATAGCGGAGCTATTGCCGACGACGACAACGCCGCCGGGGGTCGTCTGGGCGCCGATCCGCGCCGCCGAAGATCCGCGGGACACCCCTAGCTTCCTGACGGCCCGGGCGAGTTGCCGTCCGGCAGTGCGCCGCGTGACGGCCGAGGTGCGGCAGAGCCACGTTCCCATATATCGAACGTATGTTCTACTAGAGTGATGACTGCAGTCATCCGCCCGGACTGGTGGTGCTACCCGCTGTCCTGCCCGGCCGGTCATCCGTGGGCTCCGGGGCGGGTGACGGACGGCTGGATGCCGTGCGACTGCCCGAGCGCGCTCGCCACCGAGGGCCTCGGCCACCTGTGGGTCCGGTGCCGATTCCAGGGCTGCGCCGCGATCTGGTATAAGCCACCGCACGAGGTTCAGACTGGGTCGAGGCAGCGTCGCGCG
>JASIGS010000537.1 GCA_030052355.1 Streptosporangiaceae bacterium
GCCAGGATCGTCGGTGCGGCTGACCGGTGGCGACGTGCGGCCCGGTGACCTGCTGCTGCCCGCCGGGACCAGGCTCGGCCCGGTGCATATCGGCCTGCTCGCCGCCGCCGGGCACCCGGTTGTCACCGGACGGCCGCGGCCGCGGGTGACCGTGATCTCGACCGGCGACGAGCTCGTCGACCCCGGCGGCGACCTGATCCCCGGCCAGATCTGGGAGTCCAACGCGACGATGCTCGCCGCGGCAGCCAGGCAGGCGGGCTGCCCGGCGCGCCGGCACCCGATCGTGCCCGACGACACGGACTCGGTGCTGACCGCGGTGCGCCGCGCGCTGGCTGGCGCCGACCTGATCGTCACCAGCGGAGGCGTGAGCATGGGCGGCGAGCACGACGTCGTCAAGGCGGCGCTGTCCAGCCTGGGCACGGTCACGTTCCACAAGGTCGCGATGCAGCCCGGCATGCCACAGGGTTTCGGCACGCTCGGGCCGGACTCGACTCCGATCATCACCCTGCCGGGCAACCCGGTCAGCGCGTATGTCTCGTTTTTCCTTTTCGTACGCCCTGCGCTCGATGCGTTGCAAGGCTTTTTTGGGGAACGTGCGGTTCTGGCGCGAGCCGAGCTGACACAGCCGGTGCGCTCGCCGGCTGACAAGAGGTCGTTCCTTCGCGGCGTCCTGGACCGGCAGGCCGGGCTCGTCACGCCGGTATCCGGCCAGTCCTCGCACCAGCTCGCCTCGCTCGCCAAGGCGAACGCCCTGGTCATCGTGCCTGAGCAGGACACCGAACTGCCCGCCGGGGCGAACGTCGAGGTGCTGGACCTGCCGTGACACCCAAGCTCACGCACGTAGACGCCGCAGGGCACGCCCGGATGGTCGACGTGTCCGGCAAGGAGGTAACGGCCAGGTCCGCGACCGCGACCGGCACCGTGCTGCTGTCGGCCGAGGCGGTGGCGGCGCTGCGCGAGGCCACCGAGCCGAAAGGCGACGCGCTCGCCGTCGCCCGGATCGCCGGCATCCAGGGCGCCAAGCGCACGCCGGACCTGATACCGCTCTGTCATCCGATCGGCCTGCACTCGGTCAGCGTGGATGCCGAGGTACTCGACCACGGTGTCCGGATCAGCTGCACGGCGCGCACCGCCGACCGGACCGGCGTGGAGATGGAAGCCCTCACCGCGGTGACCGTCAGCGCGCTCGCGCTGATCGACATGGTCAAGGCTGTCGATCCTGCGGCGGTGATCACCGACGTCCGGGTCGAGGAGAAGACCGGCGGCAAGAGCGGCACCTGGAGGCGCCCATGACCCGGAGGCGCGCATGAGCCGTGCGCTGGCGCTGACCGTTTCCAACCGCGCCGCGGCCGGGATCTATGACGACAAGTCGGGTCCGGTGCTGGCCGAACTGCTCCGCGAGGCCGGGTTCGACGTGGACGGGCCGCAGGTGGTCCCGGACGGCGCTCCGGTAGAGGCCGCGCTCCGTGCTGCGCTCGCCGCCGGCTACGACGTCGTGGTAACCACCGGCGGCACGGGCCTGACGCCCGCTGACCTGACGCCGGAGATGACCCTGCTCGTCCTGGACAAGGAGGTGCCCGGCATCGCCGAGGCCGTCCGGGCGGCCGGGGTGGCAGCGGGCGTTCCCTCCGCTGCGCTGTCCCGTGGCGTGGCGGGGGTCGCCGGCACGACGCTCGTGGTGAACCTGCCCGGATCCACGGGCGGAGTAAGGGACGGCATGGCCGTGCTCGGCGGCATCCTCCGGCACGCGGTCGAGCAGATCCACGGCGGCGATCACCCCCGGCCGGCGACGGCGTGACGACCGCGCTCCGCGCGGCGGCGAGACCCCTTCACCCGGCGGCCAACCCCCCTTTACCCGGCGGTCGACCCCCCACGCGGCGCCGAACCGCCCTCGCTCGGTGGCAAACACCCCTCGAATCACGCGATGATTGGTGACGTGGCAAGCATGCGCGGATGGGTCACCCTCGTAGAACCCTCGTTGCTGGACGCCCCGGTCGGGCTGCGTCCCATCAAGGTGAAGGACGCCTCGGTCTGGCGTGACGCCAGGGTCAGGAACGCGAACTGGCTGCGGCCCTGGGAACCGACGAATCCCGAGACGCCGCTATACAGGTCGAGCATCGGCCCGTATGTGACGATGGCGAGGACGCTGCGGCGGGAGGCCAGGAACGGGATGGCCCTGCCGTGGGTGGTCACGTACGGCGGCCACTTTGCCGGGCAGCTGACGGTGGGCAGCATCGTCTGGGGGTCGTCGCGATCCGCACAGGTCGGTTACTGGGTCGACGAGGCGTACGCCGGCCGCGGCGTCATCCCGACCGCGCTTGCGCTCGCGATGGACCACTGCTTCTTCGTCGTCGGGCTGCACAGGGTCGAGGCGACGATCAGGCCGGAGAACACGGCCAGCCGCCGGGTGGTGGAAAAACTCGGCTTCCGCGAGGAGGGCCTGCGCAAGCGCTGCCTGCACATCGACGGCGAGTGGCACGACCACATCTGCTACGCGCTGACCGTGGAAGACGCGCCCAACGGGCTCATGCCCCGCTGGCGCAGCACGGTCGCAGCGGGCCGCCTGCACACGGGCTAGCCCGTCGCACCGCGCCGTGTCCTGGTTGACGTCGGCGTGGCGGCCCCGCGCACGATGTGTGACGGGACATCAGCGCAGGGCCAACCGGCGATCTCGCGACACACCGGGCCGAATG
>JASIGS010000538.1 GCA_030052355.1 Streptosporangiaceae bacterium
CCACGTCGGCCGCCGTAAGCCCGGAGGTGCGGGCCCGGATGGCCAGCCGCGCGCCGCGCGGGTCCTGGCCCTGGACGGCCAGCAGTCGTCCGACGACGTCCACCGGGCTCGCGGCCGGCGTTCCGGTCAGCAACTGCGCGGCAAGCCGCCGCGCTCGTACCGACCGGTCCGCCTGATCCCTGACTACTCGCCCGTCCGGGCCGCCTGAGGCTGGCATGGCTCCATCCTGCCGGATCACGGCGACACTGAAGCTTTCACTTGACTATTCGCACGGCATGCCAGATACTCAAGTTTATGCTTAACTATGCGCCGGACCTGGACAGGCTGTTCCAGGCGCTGGCCGACCCGGGCAGGCGGCTCATGGTCGAGCGGCTCAGCCGGGGCCCGGCGTCGGTGAGCGAGCTCGGCAGGCCGCTGGACATGTCGCTGGCCGCCGTCCTCCAGCACGTGCAGGTGCTGGAGGCGTGCGGGCTCATCCGGTCGAGCAAGCTCGGCCGCACCCGCACCTGCAGCATCAATCCGGCGGCGCTCCGCTCCGCGGAAAGCTGGATCGCGGACCGGCGCACGATGGTCGAGCATCGCCTCGACCGGCTTGGCGAGTACCTGGCGGAGACCGCCGACCAACCAGACACAGGCTGGGACGAAGAGCCCGGCGAGGCAGCCAGCGAGACACAGGAGAAGCAATGACCGATCGTTCCGTCATCCACGACACGTTCTCGATCGAGCGGACCTACCCGGCCGCGCAGTCCAGGGTGTTCGCGGCCTTCGCCTCGAAGGAGGCAAAGGAAGCCTGGGGCGACACCGGTGACCTGGGACCGGCCGAGGATGGTGCCGGCAGCGGTGAGTTCGACTTCCGGCCGGGCGGCCGGGAAAGGTTTGGCTTCAAGTACCAGGACACGAACTACCGGTACGACGCGCTCTACTACGACATCGTGCCGGACCAGCGGATCGTGTACAGCTACGAGATGTACGCCGACGGCGCCAGGATCTCGGTGTCCGTGGCCACCATCGAGTTCGCCAAGAGCGGGGACGGCACGGTGCTGACCTGGACCGAGCAGGGCGCCTACCTGGACGGCATCGACGGGCCGCAGGCACCCGCGCTGCGTGAGGAAGGCACCACCGAGATGCTCGACGGCCTGGCACGCTACCTGACCGCCTAGCACGCGAGCTGACCGGGCGCCGATGACTTCCCGGCGCCGGTTCCGTCTAAGCCCACACCATCCTGAGATCAAAGGAATGACACATGCGCAAGCTGATAGCGCGAGTCTTCGACTACTCGCTCGACGGCCTCATCGCCGATGAGGGCACGGAGTACTTCCAGTTCTGCCGCGATCTCCCCGACGACCCCGCGCAGCTGGCCAGGACCAGCGAGTTCCTAGCCAGTGCGGACACGCACATCATGGGGCGGGTGGTCTACCAGGGCATGGCCGAGTACTTCCCGACCGCCACTGACCATCCGTACGCCGACGTCATCAACGCGGCGCGCAAGGTCGTGTTCTCCCGCACGCTCAAGACCGCTGACTGGAACAACACCACGGTCGCCAGCGGTGACCTAGCCGAGGAGGTCGACAAGCTCAGGCGGGGCGGCGACGGCTACGTGGTCGTCAGCGGCGGCGTCAGCTTCTGGCGGTCGCTCGCCCGGCTCGACCTGATCGACGAGTACGTCGTGACCCTGTTCCCGTACCTGGCCGGCGAGGGCACCCGGTTGTTCGACGACGTGGGCAAGTCCCGTCAGCTCGACCTCGTATCCAGCACCGCTTTCGACAACGGGACGATCGGCCTGCACTACCGGCGGCACCGGTAGCCGGGAGGGGAACTGTGATGGCGCTGCCGCATGTGGTGTCACGTCAGGACTGGCTCGAGGCCAGGCTCGCGCTTCTGGCCGAGGAGAAGGAGCTGACTCGCAGGCGCGACGCGCTCAACACCCGGCGGCGCATGCTGCCGATGGTCCGGGTCGAGAAGGAGTACGTCTTCGACGGCCCGGACGGGAAGGTCACCCTTGCCGGGCTGTTCGGAGAGAGCAGGCAACTGCTGGTGCATCACATCATGTTCGGACCCGACTGGGATGCGGCGTGCCCCACCTGCACCGAGTACACCAGCCAGTTCAACGACGCGCTCATCGCCCGGCTGCGCTCTCGCGACACCGCCTTCGCCATGGTGTGCCGGGCACCGATGGCGAAGATCAGCGCCTACCGGGCCGGCCGGGGCTGGGTCGTGCCGTGGTACTCCTCCCACGGCAGCGACTTCAACTACGACTTCCAGGTGACCCTGGACAGGTCGGTCCCGCAGCTCGACTACAACTACCGGCCGGAGCCGGCGATGCTCGGCGATGCGCAGTCGACCGAGCTACCGGGCGCGAGCTGCTTCCTGCGCGACGGCGGCGAGGTCTTCCACACCTACTCCGCCTACGCGCGTGGCCTGGACCATGTCGACTTCGCCTACGCGTTCCTCGACATGACCGCGCTCGGCAGGCAGGAAGAGTGGGAGGAACCCAAGGGCCGCGCCGCCATTGTCCGCGACACGTTGTAGGGGAGCTTCCGTGCGCAAGATCTTCGCGTTCCTGATGGTCACCCTGGACGGCTACCACGAGACCGCCGACGGTGGCCTGTTCTGGCACAACGTCGACGACGAGTTCCACGAGTTCGCCGTGGCGCAGCTCGACGAGGCGGACACGCTGCTGTTCGGCCGGAAGACCTACCTGGGCATGGCGGAGTTCTGGCCGAGCCCGGCCGCGCTCGAGATGCCGGCGACCGCCAGGCAGATGAACGGCTACCCCAAGATCGTCGTGTCCCGGTCGCTGG
>JASIGS010000539.1 GCA_030052355.1 Streptosporangiaceae bacterium
GTTCCGTGAGCCGGTGCCGCCGGAGCCGTGGGACGTCGTCAGGGACTGCTACGCGTTCGGTGCGACACCGCCGAAGCCCGCCTATGGCCCCCCGCTCGACACCTTGCTGCCCGAGCCGGAAGTCGCCGGGGACGACTGGCTCACCGTCAACGTCTGGACGCCGGACCTGGCCGCCAGCCTGCCGGTGATGGTCTGGATCTACGGCGGCGGGTTCAGCAACGGCAACTCCGCGATCCCCATGTACGACGGTCTCGCGTTTGCGCGCGACGGCGTGGTGATGGTCAGCTTGAACTACCGGCTGGGCGTTGACGGCTTCGCGCTGCTGCCGGACGCCCCGGCCAACCGCGGCCTGCTCGACCAGGTCGCCGCGCTTGAGTGGGTGCGGGACAACATCGAGGCTTTCGGCGGGGATCCGGCGAACGTCACTGTCTTCGGCGAGTCCGCCGGCGCGATGAGCGTCATCACGCTGCTCGCGATGCCGCGGGCACGGGGCCTGTTCGGCAAGGCCATCGCGCAGAGCGGGTCAGTCCAGGCCGCCGCGGACCCGCGGGACGCTGGGCTCGTCACCGGCGAGCTCGGCAAGGCACTCGGTACCGTCGCGACCGCGGCCAGCCTGGCCGGGATCGAGCTGCCGCGGCTCATCGAGGCCCAGGCCGCCGTGCGGGATGCGCTCGGCGCCGCGCCGGACCCGGCCAGGTTCGGCCCGTCCGTTGTCGCCAGCAACCTGGCGTTCATCCCGGTAATCGACGGCGACGTCCTTCCGCAGCACCCGCTCGAAGCGATCCGCGCGGGGGCGGGCCGTGATGTGCCGCTGCTCACCGGCACGAACGCCGAGGAGTTCCGGCTGTTCCTCGTTCCCTCCGGGATGGCGGCGATGGTGACGGACGAGGCGCTTCCCGGCGTCCTCGCGGCGCTCGGGCTCGATCAGGACGTCGCGGCGCTGTACCGGGCGAACCGGCCGGACGCCAGCGCCGGCGACGTGCTGTGCGCCCTGCTGACCGACAGGTTCTTCCGGCTGCCGGCCCTGGCCGTCGCCGACGCGCGGGCCGCCGGCCCGGCGCCTACCTACCTGTATGAGTTCGCGTGGCGCAGCCCGGTCATGAACCTCGGCGCGGCCCACGCCATGGAGATCCCGTTCGTTTTCGACAACGTTCGTGGCGCCGACTCACAGACCCTGCTCAGCGCGGCGGCGCCTGCCGGGCTGGCGCAGGCCATGCACGGGACCTGGGTCAGGTTCGCGGCCACGGGCGACCCGGGCTGGGCGCCATGGGGACCTGGTTACCCGGTGATGACGTGGGACGGCACGACTGCGGCCGTCGTCCTCGACCCGCGCGCGGACGAACGGCTGAGCTGGGCGCGCGCCTGATTAGCGGCGGGCTTCGGTACTTGGGAGTAAAAGGGCCTTATCCAGTTAAACTGGACGCCAGAGGCCAGGTCAGTCAGCAGGGCTCGGCCACGTTGGTGCCAACGCTCGGCTCTTGAGCCACACTAGAAGCATGGAGCAGATTCCTCGTGAGTTCATGGCGCTACCGGGCGGCGGTCTCAGGAGGACGTACAGCATCGAGCAGGCCGACGGCAAGATCATGCTCGGCGACCACGCGGCCTGGCTGGCGAACCGGGCCGCCCGCTGCTCCTGCGGCAGTGTCTGCCTCGGTTCGGGTCGCACCTGCGGCAATCCTGAGTGCATCGCCAGGCTCGCGGCTAGCAGCTAGCGCTGTCCGGCCCTAAACCGGACAGCGCTAGACAAACCCCCAACCCAGTCGGCGCGACCGAAACTGCCGGAGGCAGTGTCCGTCATGCCGCACAATCCCGGCACACAGGATGACCATTCCTGGTATCCGCAAGCTGACTGCGGTGATGCACGAGGAAGCAACTCGAGCAGGTGAACTCGTCCGGCTGGCGTGGGATCACCCGGAACGACAGCTCCTCGTTTGAAAGGTCAGCCCCCGGCAGCTCAAGCGACTCGGCGATGTCATCAGGGTCGATGTCGATCGCCGTCGAGGACTTGTCCATCCTGCGGGCCTGCAGCTCCTGCAGGCTGTCCTCGGTCAGCTCGTCGTCTGTCTTCCTCGGGCTGTCATAGTCGGTAGCCATCTCGGCTCTTACCCCTCCATCTCGCTAGGGTCCGCGGGGATGTAACGCTCCGGGCGGCTCGGTTGTGCCCGAATCCGGCGGGGAATTCTGCCACGTCTCGGCCCGCGGTACAGCTACCGGCGTCGCGTGTCGGGACGGCCAGGCCCAGGACTAGGCTCGCGCAGCCGGAAGCAGTCCCACAGATCTTGCCATGTCGCTCCGACCCCATGCGTCCAACCACAAGTCCACGGCAATTTTGCGGATTGATATCCGTCTGCCTGCGCCGCGTGCGTATGGTACGAACCGCACCAGTGGAACATCTTGCATGCTCAGCCGAGGTCAATGCCGCATTACACACAACTCCGCGCCGACGACCCGGGGCGGGTCGGTCGGTATTCCATCGCTGGGCGGATTGAGGGCATCCCGTCCGATGACCCGATCTACCTCGGCATCGGACCCGACGGCAAAGATGTCTCGATCAGCATGCTCAGCGGGGACTGGGCGCACGACGCGGCCGTTCGCGACAGGTTCGCGGCCGAGGCCGCCGTCGCCATGCGGGTACCGCCGTTCTGCGCGGCCAGGCTGCTGGACTCCGGCATCGACGGCGACGTCGCATACCTCGTCAGCGAGTACATTCCCGGCCAGTCACTGCTGGAGGTCGTGTCCGCCGACGGAGTCCAGAGCGGCCCCGACCTGGAGGCGGTGGCCATCGGGATGGCCACCGGCCTCGCCGCGGTGCACCAGGCTGGCCTCGTTCACGGCCACTTCGGCCCGGAGTACGTCATACTGCCGCCGGACGGCCCGCTGCGGGTCGTCGAATTCGGCATAACTCCGCCCTACGGGACGGCTACCCCCGCGGCTGACATGTACGACTGGGCTCGGACTGTCTTCTACGCCGCCACCGGCCAGCCGCCGGGTGACCTGCCCAGGCTCAGCGTGCTGCCCGAACCTGTCAGGACGTCCGTCGAACGCTGCCTGCACCGGGATCCGATCGAACGGCCCGCCGCCCGCGCCGTCGTCCTGGCGCTGCTCGGCGACACAATTCCGTCCGCCGGCGTCCTCGCGGAGGGCTCACGCCGCGCCGTCAGGCACGACGCCGGCCGGGCAGGAAGCCGGCCCTCCGGTCCGCGCGGCACCGTGAGCCGCCAAGC
>JASIGS010000540.1 GCA_030052355.1 Streptosporangiaceae bacterium
AGCGACAGGCCGCACATCGTGCTGGCGAGACCATGCCGGTCGCCGGCGTCTTCGAACGCAGTCAGGGCCTGCCGGTAGTAGTCCGCCGCTGACTCCTGGTGGTGCAGGTGCTGCTCAGTGACACCAAGGTTGTGCAGCGCCCCGGCCTCGCCTCTCCTGTCCCCGCAGCGGCGGTATCGTTCCAGCGCGGCCTGGAAGTGGCCCGCGGCGTCGCGGAACTGGCCTCTCTCGGTCGCGATGCGGCCGAGGCCATTCAGCGCGCTGGCTTCAGCCGCAAGGTCGCCCGATTGGCGGGCGGCTTGGAGCTGGCGGATGCAGATCGTGCCTGCCTCGGGCAGGTGGTTGCCGGTTATCAGGTACTGCAGCAGCGTCCCGGCCAGGTCGGTGGCGTGCCGGGGCCGGTCGTGACCGGAACAATGCACCACGGCAGTGACCAGGTTCGCACGCTCGCGGTCAAGCCACGCCCGTGCCGCTGCCTGACCCGGCATTGGGGGCAAAACCGTATCTGCGGGAGCTATCCGCGGCCGCCGATGCGCTTGGGCCGGGAACAGGATGTCCATGGCGGCAGCAGCCGCGCCCCGGTAGTAGTCGAACAGCCGGGTCAGGGCATGATCACACTGGCCGCCGGTGTCGCGGGCCGCCGCCTGCTCGCGGGCGTAGGCGCGCAGCAGGTCGTGCAGGCCATAACGGCCACTCCCGGTGGCCTGGACCAGGCTGGCACGGTGCAGCCGTCCTAGCATGCGGCGAGCCCGCCCGGGTGTGGTCCCGGTCAGCGCGGCGGCGGCGTGCACGTCCAGGTCCGCGCCAGGATGCAGGCCAATCAGCGCGAACGCCCCGGCCGCCTCGTCGGGCAACTGCCGGAACGACCAGGAGAACACGGCCCGCACATCCGCGCGGTCATCCCCGGCGTCGAGCAGGTCGAGCCGGCTCGCCGCTAGCTCGGCCACGAGCTCAGCCAGTGTCGCCGTTGGCCGGGCGGCAGCCAGCTCGGCGGCGATCCGCAACGCGAGCGGCAGCCGGGCGCACAGGCTCGCCATTTCTGCCACAGCCTCAGGGTCCAGGTCGGCCCGCCGTCCGATCAGCGACCGCAGCAGGCCGGCCGCATCGGCTGGCGGCAGCACGTCCAGATCCAACCGCCGGGCACCGTCCGTCGCTACCAGGCCAGCCAAGGCATCCCGGCTGGTCACTACTGCAACGCAGCCTGGGTCACCGGGCAGCAGCGGCCGGACTTGACCAGCGTCGCAGGCGTTGTCCAGCACCACGAGCACTCGACGGCCGGCCAGCCTGCTGCGATACATCCGGGCGCGCTGCTCCGTACCGTCGGGGATGTCACTGCCCGCCACCCCGAGAGCGCGCAGGAAGTCGGCCAGCGCATCCCCTGGCATCACCGGCGGGCCGGGGTCGTAGCCGCGCAGATTCACGTACATCTGCCCATCCGGAAACTGACCGGTGACCTGGTGCGCCCAGCGGATCGCCAGCGCAGTCTTCCCAACGCCTGCGGTCCCGCCGATGGCCGAGATCAGCACTGTCCCGGCCTGTGACTGACCGTCTGCGCCGAGCAGCCGGTTGAGCGCGGCCAGCTCAGCTTCCCGTCCGGTGAAGTCCCCGACCGCGGCGGGTAGCTCGCGCGGGATGACGAAGCTCGCCGGCCCAGCAGGACGCCCCGGAAAGGCCGCCGCCACCGGCGGCGTGCTGGCTTCGGCTTCCGGCCTGGCCGGCCACAGAGCAGGGTCGCTGTCGGCGAAACGGCGTGCCAGGACAATCAGCTGCTCGCGTTGCGGCCCGGTCAGAGCAAGCGCATCCACCAGCGCCCGGACCGAGTCGCGGTAGGGCCGGGCGGTCTTGCCGCTCTCGATGTTGATGATGGCGCGGACGCTCAGCCCGGACAGTTCGGACAGCTCTTCCTGGCTCAGGCCCCGAGCCAGCCGGTGTCGGCGCAACAACACGCCGAACTGCGGCTCCCGGCCTTGGTCTGCGGTCACCGGCTTCCGCTCTCCGAACGCTCGGCTTTCTGACATTTGAGGCCGATTCTCGCAGAAGGGTAAAGAACTCTGCAGACAAGAGTGCAGGAAAGAGTTCCTGGTCGGCGGTCGGCAGTCGCGACACCATTTAGACCACCGGCCAGACCATCAGCGTCTGGCAGCCCTGTTCAGTCGGCCCGCTGATCGTCGGCTCTGTGCTGGCCTGCCTTGTCACCGCGGGGGCGACAAGCGCCGCCAAGTCGATGCCGACGTGAGACACGAACCCGGCCAGGCGGCACGCGGGCCGGCTGTTCAGTCGCTCCGGTCTGCGCCTGCTGCGCCAGCACAGGATTTCTGGCTCACCGCCAGGAGAGAGGAACCCCATGAGGATTGCTATGCGATTAAGAGCGACCACAGCACTGCTAGCAGTGACCGCGTTGGGGGCTCTCGGCCTGATGGCGGCTCCAGCGGCGTCGGCAGGGGACACTTTCTACCTCTGCACGACCTACAACGACTACTGCATCGTCAATAACGGGATTAACGCCCAGGTCAGCGCTACCTTCCCGTCCTCAGCTGCGGACCAATTCACGATTTACGGGTCGAGCGACCCGGACGGGGACGCCATAGTGCGATTTGAGGATACTAGCGCCAGCAAGGGCAACGAATACTACTGTCTCAAGGATGACCCAAGCTATAGCAATTTCGTCGTAATAGCGGTATGCGCCACCGCTGCCGGTAATGCATTAGACGAAGAATTCTGGACCATAAAACCTTCGGGCTCCGGCTATGATCTCATCAACTATTGGGCTCAAAACACGGGTAACAACGCGGCCTACCTGCATCTTGACAGCGCCAACAGCACGGTGAACACCTACGCTATCAGCGCTGCGCAGAGTTCGAAGACGTTCGTCTGGACATGTCCCCCAGACAATGACACCGGCTGTATGCCACCTGATTCCTAAATCCCTTACTGGCCCGGCAGGACGCGATCCTGCCGGGCCTTTTGTCGTTAAGGAAATTCACGGAATGTGCGGGCACCGGCCAGCGGTCTGTCAGGCGACCGCGTTGGGGCTAGCGGCCACCGCCGTGGCCGTCTGCGCCCAGCGCCCGATCCGGTCAAGAAGGGCGTGCGAGGCACCGGACTCCGCGTGCGTAAAGCCCGGCACAATCCACGGCTCCTTCGGCTGCTTCGCCGCCTCGAACAGTTCCTCCGCGTGGTCGGTCGGGAAGAACTTGTCCTTGTCGCCGTGCACGATCAGCAGCGGAGTCGGCGACACCCTGGCTGCGGCCTCGGCAGGGGGCATCGGGATCGGATCCCAGCGGCCGTGGCTGATCCGGGTGTTCAGGAACGTCCGCGTGAC
>JASIGS010000541.1 GCA_030052355.1 Streptosporangiaceae bacterium
GACGCGGTGGTCCCGCCGGAGCAGGCTCGCGGCATCGCGCAGCGCCTTCAGGATTTGGGCAGGCCGGCCACCGTCATCGAATTTGCAGGCGAGGGCCATGGATTCCGGCGCACCGAGAGCCTGGTCCGTGCCTACCACGCGGAACTGGAGTTCGTGGATTCCGTGTTCGGCCTCAAGGCAAAGGAGTAGCCCGTGGACTACATGGTCAAGATGGTCAGCCGCCTGCCGCACGGCATCGAGAACGAGTCGGAGGCCGCCAAAGACCTCTGGGAACGGGAGCACGCCCGGGCGCAAGAGCTCAAAGAGCAGGGTGTCTGGTCGGATATCACGCATCCCGTCGGCCTGCTTTCCTGGACCTGCATCTGGCACGCAGACTCACACGACGAACTGCACAAGATCATCTCCAGCCTGCCACTCTTCCCGTACCTGGAGATCGACGTCGTGCCGCTTCGCTAGCACGCTGCATCAAACCTCAGCCAGCCGCCGTGGGCAGGTCTGGTTCTGACCGGGTGCTGCTGGCGTTAGGCCGGCGAAACAGGACAGAAGGAAGGACAGAACATTGCTGTACATGGTGCGTTCCGCCAGCAGGGTTCCGTGGGGGATGGAGACTGAAACAGCCAGGGAGCTAGGTGACCGGCAGCGGTCCAGAACAGCGGAGCTGCGCGAAAGCGGAGTGTGCCTGCACCACTGGCGCGCCGCAGCCCAGCACCTCTCCTACGCCGTGTACGACGTCACATCCAATGCCGAACTGCACGACCTTCTCAAGAGCCTCCCGCTGCACCCCTACTCGACCGCAGAGGTCGTGCCGCTCATCACGCCCTCATGAGAATCGGCGCACGGGCGGATCGTGACCGGGCGCGCGCCACGGTTTGATACCAGACAACGCCGGGTCCGGCCGCTTCCGCGAAGGAGCCGATATGCACGCATGGAATCGCAAGCTGCAGCTGGCCGTCGCTGCAGCGGCCGCGGCCGCGATGGCCGTCGCGGGCTGCGCTTCGGCATCAACACCGAGCAATTCGTCCGGCAAGCCGGTCAAGGGCGGCACGGCGACGATGGGCTTTATTAGCGGCACGCAGCCGAACTACATCTTCCCGTTCATGTCGCTGGCCTACTTCAGCGTCTTCAACTCTCAGGACTTCCAGTACCTGATGTATCGGCCGCTGTATGTGTACGGGGACAACGGCACGTCCGTGACGACCAACTACTCGCTGTCGCCGGCCGATGCCCCCGTTTACTCGAACGGCGGGAAGACCGTGGTGATCAATTTGAAGGGCTGGAAGTGGTCCAACGGGGAGACGGTGGATGCCAAGGACGTGGTGTTCTGGGTGCACATGATGTACGCCGAGTTCGTAAACTGGGGCGCGTCCGCGCCGGGAGGGATCCCAACTAACGTCAGCTCGATCACGATCAGCGGAACGGACCAGGTGACGCTGCACCTGAAGAAGGCGTACTCGAGCTACTGGTACACCTACAACGAGCTATCCCAGATCACGCCGATGCCAATGGCATGGGACGTCACCAAGCTCGGCGCAGCACCCGGGAGCGGCGGCTGCACCACAGATACCGTGGCCGATGGCTGGGCTAAGTGCAAGGCGGTGTACAACTTCCTCACCGCGCAGTCCAAGGACACCTCGACATATGCGACCAGCCCGCTGTGGTCGGTGGTGGACGGCCCGTTCAAGCTGTCGGTGTTCAACTTGGACGGGGCAGACACGCTGGTACCCAACACGAAGTCCTCTAGCAGACCGAAGCCGACCATCTCCGCGCTTGCTTACAAGACCTACACCAGCGACACCGCCGAGTACACCGCGCTCGAGACCGGGCAGGTTGACATCGGCGAGATCCCGCCGCTGGACCTCCCGGCCAAGTCGGCCTCAAGCGCGCTGCCGAGCACTAACCCGCTGGCCTCCGCAGGCTACTCCCTGGAGCCGTTCTACGACTTCGGCTTCGACTACTACTCGGTCAACTGGAACAACTCGGCCTACGGGCCAGTCTTCAAGCAGCTGTACTTCCGGCAGGCGCTTGAGTACCTGGTCGACCAGCCCGCGATGGACACCGCGATCTACCGTGGCTATGGCTACCCAACCACCGGGGTTGTGCCGACGCTGCCAGCCAACCAGTGGATCCCGGCGGTGCAGAAGGGCAACGGGCCGTACCCGTTCAGCATCTCGAAGGCGAAGGCGCTGCTGACTAGTCACGGGTGGTCGGAGGTGAGTGGCGTGATGACCTGCACCGACCCGTCCAAGTGCGGGGCCGGAGTCAAGAAAGGCCTGGTGCTGAAGCTCACCCTCGCCTACGTCTCCGGCGAGACCGCTTTCACCGACGAGGCGGACGTGTACAAGTCAGATGCGGCAAAGGCCGGAGTCGACCTGACGGTCATCCCGCAGGCCGGCGAATCGCTCGTGGGCCAGGTCAACCCGAGCGACCACAGCTGGGAGATGGCGTTGATCGGCGGCTGGGGCTATGAGCCGGACTACGAGCCGACCGGCGAGGAACTGTTCGCCACCGGAGCCGGCGCGAACGGCGGAAGCTACTCCAACCCGACGATGAACACGCTGATCACCGAGACGAATACCAGCAGCAGCCTATCGGTGTTCGACAGTTACGCCACCTACGCGGCGGAGCAGCTTCCGGACATCTACATGCCAGACAGCTACGAGATCATGGCGGTGAAGAAGAACCTGCACGACGTCGCGTTCAACCCTCTGTACTGGGAGTTCCCGGAGTACTGGTACTTCACCAAGTAACCGCGGTGCTGGCCCCGGGGACGACTCCCGGGCCCTTTGATGCTGGCCCGGGGCGACGTAGGGCCAGCCGACTGACGCGGCCAACCGGGCGGAATTAAATGCGTCGGAGTGCCCAGGTCTTGGGCGACGTGCTGAAGTCGCTCGGACGGCCGGCACGCAGAGTTGCCAATCGGAGGACTGCAGGCACCCGCGCCCACGTAGGGGCCGGTCTCTTGACCAGGGCGCGCGGAGTTGGGTATCGCGGCCTCCTTGATAGCAGCCCTGGCGAGTTCAGCGGCGATGGCCAGTAAGAGTTAGCAGTGTTCGGCTGGCTGGCGGCGCTCATCATCGATGACGTCAGCGACAGCCTGGACGGTGGCCTTGAAAGCTTCGGTGCTGCGGGCGGCTCGGCTCAGGACGAGGCCACCCTCGAACGCTGACATCACCAGGTCGGCCAGGCGTATGGCGCGGCCGGGGGCGATAGCCCATGTTTCGAATCGGCGGGTGAGCGCCGCCCGCCACCGCCCGAAAACCGCCTCGAAGTCGGCACTGAGTTCCTCATTCTGGGGAGCTAGCTCCAGCACCATGGTGGCGATGGCGCAGCCACTGCGGTAGTCCGAGGCTTCCAGGCGCGCCGCCACAATGTCGCCGAGCGCACGCACCAGCGTTCCGGGACCGTCGGCCTGCTCAGCCGCGAGATCGACGAGCTCCTCGATCTCATCGCCGGCCAAGGCGATGGCCTCGCGGGCCAGTTCCTGCTTGCCGCCTGGAAAGTGGAAGTAGGTTGACCCGCGCGGCGCCCCGCTGGCCTGGATCACGTCCGAGAATGCGGTGGCGTGATAGCCGCGCTGCCGGAATAGCTCGGCGGCAGCTTGGATCATCCGTGCGCGGCTGTCGGTACGACGTGACATTGCCTTCATCCTGCATCTTGACTAAGTCTGCTGTGCGTCATAGCTTTTTCTAAGTCGTACGTCATACTTTACATATTGTACGGGCCGTCAGCATGCTGCTGCGTGGCGCTGGCTCGCGAGCTTCAGGGCGATTTGGGCCGGCCAGCAAAGGCCGACGAGGCCGGTCAGCCTGGCCGAGCGGAGCATCTGAGCGCGCGATAGCTCCTTCGATCAACACCTCAGGACCGCCGGGAGACGCCCGGACCGGCCAGCAGGGGAAAGGGAGCGTGAGCCATGTCTGATACCGCTGTCCCTGACAGTGCGTGGGACCGCCGGCGGTGGCTCATCCTCGGCGTGATCGCGCTGGCGCAGCTGATGGTCGTCCTGGACCTCACGGTCATGAATATCGCGCTGCCGTCGGCGCAGCGGGCGCTGCATTTCACCACGGTCGACCGGCAATGGGTCGTGACCGCCTATTCGCTGGCGTTCGGCAGTTTGCTGCTGCTGGGCGGCAGGCTGGCTGACCTGCTGGGCCGGAAGGTCACCTTTATGGCTGGCCTTGTGGGGTTTGCAGGCGTGTCGGCCATTGGGGGCGCGTCGGTCAACTTCACCATGCTGATAACTGCGCGGGCCTGCCAGGGCGCGATCGCGGCGCTGCTGGTGCCGTCGGCGCTGTCATTGCTGACCACCAGCTTCACCGGGCAAAGAGATCGCGGCAGGGCGTTTGGCGTCTATGGAGCGATCGCCGGGGCGGGCGGCGCGGTGGGCCTGCTGCTGGGCGGCGCTCTGACGGAGTACCTGTCCTGGCGGTGGACGCTGTATGTGAACCTGTT
>JASIGS010000542.1 GCA_030052355.1 Streptosporangiaceae bacterium
GGCGCTGCGTGCCGGTCTCGGGGCGCATTACCACGTGGGCCCCGGGCTGCGCATGCCCCAGGCCTGTCTCTTCGCGGCAGAGCCAAACCAAGACCCCGACACGATCCTCGTCACCATGGGCTCCAGCCCGGTCTCCAGCCGGTTGTTCCGTGCCCAGGTGACACTGTCCCGGCCACCGGGGCAGACCGTCATCCGGATCCGCCCCGGAGGTACCAGTGCCGAGTACCCCATCAACGCGCTGGGCATCGCCAGGAAGATCAGCCATGTCCTGGCATCTACCTGGTGAGCGCTTGCTCAGGCGGGCGACGCGAAGACCTGTCCGCTAACCGCGCATCAGCGCCGCGAAGGCAACGGGATCGACGTTTCCGCCGGACAGGACCACCACGGTGCGCGGCGCGGCCTTGACTGAGCCCGCGAGCAGCGCGGCGAGCGGCACCGCGCCGCTCGGCTCGACGACGATCTTGAGCCGGGAGAAGCAGAACCGCATCGCCGCCACGATGGCGTCGTCCGGCACCGTGACCACGTCATCGAGCAGGCGCGCGTTCACAGGGAACGTGAGCTCACCGGGCTGCTGGGCCCGCAGGCCGTCGGCGATCGTGGCGGGAGCGGGGATCGTGATCCGGCGGCCAGCGCGGAAGGACTGGCTGGTGTCACTGGCGTCCTCCGGCTCGACGCCTATCACGGACGCCGCCGGCACCAGCCCCTTGACCGCGGTGGCGACTCCGGCCGCGAGCCCGCCGCCGCCCACCGGGACCAAGACGAGGTCGAGGCCGTGACCCGGTGCCATCTGCGCCGCCTGCGCAGCCAGCTCGAGTCCTGTCGTTCCCTGCCCTGCCATGACCTCGTAGTCGTCGAACGGCCGGATAAGGGTCAGCTTGCGATCTGCGGCGATCGAGGCCGCTACCTCCTCGCGACTCTCGCGCTGCGGATCGTAGCGGCGCAGCTCGGCCCCGTAGCCCTCGATAGCCGCCAGCTTGGCCGCAGGCCCGTTGGCCGGAGCGACGACCACCGCTTCGATGCCCAGCAGGTGCGCGGCCAGCGCGACAGCCGCGCCGTGGTTGCCCGAGGAGTAGGCGACGACACCGCGGCCGCGCTCGTCGTCGTCTAGCTGGCTCAGCCGGTTATAGGCGCCGCGGAACTTGAACGAGCCGCTGCGCTGGAACATCTCGGCCTTCAGCAGCACGTTCGCGCCGCACTCGCGGTCGAGCGTGGCGGAGCTGAGCAGCGGAGTCTGGTGCGCCACGCCGCGCAGGCGCGCCGCGGCGGCGTGCACCCGGTCCAGGGTCAGTCCGTCTGCCGGCATGTGTCTCCTCGTCTGGGGTTCATCGTGCAGGCCCATGTCTAGCACGCCGGCATGGGCCCGGCCCAACGCCGCTGCTAGGGTCCGTACGCTATGCCAGACGACATAGGTGACGCCGGAGGCGGCCCGGCCGGCGTCAGCCGCGAGCGGCTACATGAGCTCATAGACCGGGAACGTGCCGCCTACCGCGCCCTGCATCCGAGGTCGGCCGCCGCTTTCGCCGCGGCGGGCGGTCACCTGCTCGGCGGCGTCCCGATGACCTGGATGCGGATGTGGGCGGGCGGCTTCCCGCTCTACCTGGACTCGGCGCACGGCGCGCGGCTGACCGACATCGACGGCAACGAGTTCGTCGACTTCTGCCTGGGCGACACCGGGGCGATGGCCGGGCACTCCCCCGGCCCGGTCCAGGACGCGGTCGCCCGCCGGTACGCCGGGCTGGGCGGGGCCACGACGATGCTCCCGACCGCGGACGCGTCGTGGGTGGGGGCCGAGCTTGCCCGCCGGTTCGGGGTGCCGCACTGGAGCTTCACCCTGTCGGCGACCGACGCCAACCGGTGGGCGATCCGGCTGGCAAGGCAGCTCACCGGGCGCCCTCGGATCCTGGTGTTTTCGCACTGCTACCACGGCAGCGTGGACGAGACGTTCATCCTCGCCACGCCCGACGGGCCCCGGTCGCGTGACGGCAACGTCGGCGCTCCGGTCGATCCTGTGGTGACCACCCGGGTGGTGGAGTTCAACGACGCCGGGGCGCTCGAGCGGGAACTGTCGTTCGGCGACGTGGCGGCCGTGCTGATGGAGCCCGCGCTCACCAACATCGGCATCGTGCTGCCCTCGCCCGGGTATCTGGCTGCGGTCCGGGAGCTGACCAGGGCGCGCGGGGTGCTGCTGATCAACGACGAAACGCACACGTTCAGCGCGGGACCGGGGGGCTGCACCCGGGCGTGGGGACTCGAGCCGGACATCGTGACCATCGGCAAGTCGATCGCCGGGAGCATCCCGGCCGGCGGATTCGGCCTGTCGGCCTCGCTTGCCGGGCAGATCCTGGCCGACGAGTCTGCCGACCTCGTGGACACCGGCGGCGTAGGCGGGACGCTAGCGGGGAACGCCCTGTCGGTCGCGGCCATGCGGGCGACGCTGGAGCACGTACTGACCGACGCCGCGTTCGACGGCATGATCGCGGTTGCCACCCGGTACACGGAAGGGGTCAGATCCGTCCTGGAGTCCAGCCGGCTGCCGTGGACCATCACGCAACTCGGTGCGCGGGCGGAGTACCGGTTCTGCCCGGCGCCGCCGCGCGACGGCGGCTCGTCGGCCGCCGCCGCGGACACCGACCTCGACGAGTACCTGCACCTCTACCTGGTCAACCGCGGCATCCTGCTGACACCGTTCCACAACATGGCGCTGATGTGCCCGGACACGACGTTCGCCGACGCGGACGCTCATGTCGCGGTGTTCGATCAGGCAGTGGCCGACCTGCTGCAATAGCAAACTGCTGTCGTGAGCGATCCTGGCCACGTACTCGAAATGCTGGCCGTCCGGCCGCGCAAGGTGGCCGTCCTCAAGGACGCCCCGTTGCAGAACGGCAACTGGCTGGTCGAAACGACCGGCGGGCAGCGCCTCGTGCTGCGCCGTTACAACGCCAGCAGCACGCAGCAGGATCTCCGCTACGAGCACTGGGTGCTCGACCATCTCGCCAGCGCCGGCTGGCCCGTGCCTACCGCGGTCAGCGAGGCTGTCTACTGGCACGGCTGCTGGTGGTGCCTGACCCGGTACGTGCCAGGCGAGGCGGTCAGAACCGAAGACGCCGGGCAGCGCCGTCGGCGCGGCCGCGACCTGGCCCGGCTGCACCTCGCGCTACGCGGCCTCGACGACCGGATCGGGCAGCGTCCCGGCTGGCGTGCCCAGCACGAGGCAGTGACCATGCCCGCGACGAACGACTGGGAGGCGTGCGTTCGGGGGCTTGCTTCAGTTAGCCCCCGGCTCGCCTCGTGGGCACAGGCCGCCGCGGCGCAGACCCATGCTTGCCTCGCAGCCATCGGAGCAGGCGACCTGCCGGTCTTAGTGGTGCACGGCGACTTCGCCGAGTGGAACGTCCACTACGAGCACGGACGCCTCGCCGGGGTCATCGACTTCCAGCTCACGCACGTGGATTCGCGGCCCTATGAGCTGGCGATCGCACGAACCCACCGGGCGCCGGAGGCCATCGATGCCTACCGCGCCGAACTTGCCACGAGCGGCTGGCCGCTCAGCGACCTCGAGGAAGCGGCCATCGTTCCCGTTTACCGGGCCTTCCGCGTCGGCATGGCCGCCGCCGAAATGGCGGGTGGCCGGGTTACCGGCCGTTATGACCTGGCGATGATCGAACGCCAGCTATCCAGGACCGGCGCGCCCGCGCCCTGACGGACACCCCCTAGGCCCGGTCTAATCCAGTTGACCCGCCCACGTTCGTCCACTGGGCTAGGTAGATGCAGGACGACGTGTTCCACGTGCTGTGGGTGTGCGGCCCCGCGGGAGTTGGCAAGTCGACTGTTTCCTGGCAGTTGTTTACTGAGCTAGCGGACGCGGGAGTCCGGGTGGCCTTTGCCGACACCGATCAGCTGGGCATGTGCCATCCGGCAGGTGACGACGCTCGGGGCCGGCAGCGGGTCAAACTGGCGAACATCGCTGCGATGATTCCCAACTACCGAGCGGCCGGGGCGCAGTACGCGATCATCAACGGGGTTATCGACCCGTCAGCCGGCCTGCCAGCACGATCGCTGCCGGGATCGGTGGTGACGATCTGCCGACTGCGCGCCAGCCCCGAAGAAGTCGAGCGGCGCTTCCTTGCCAGGAGCGACGAGCCGGGCGACGTAACGGGCTGGCTCAGCGAGGTCAGGGAGGAAGCAGTCGGCTTCGATCACAGCAGCTTTGCCGATGCTTGCGTGGACACGACCGGCGTGGCACCGGCCGATGTGGCCGCGCTGGTGCGGGATGCGTGCAAGGCCTGGCCGGGTTTCAGCGCGGACCGAGCCGCGGACCACGCTGCCGACCGCGCCGCAGCACGGACTCAGCGCAGCGATCCGGCCGGGACCGGGGCTGACGGAACGGGCGGACCAGGAGCCGGGGCCGATGGCGCCGGGGCCCACGGGGACGTCATGCTGATCGCAGGTCCGACCGGAGTGGGCAAGTCGACGATCGGCTTCCGGGTCTACGTCAACCTCGTAACAGGCCAGCTCGGCGCTGGTTACGTTGACCTGGAGCAAGTCGGCTTCATAAAGCCGGCTCCCGCCGACGCCCTGCAAGTCCATCGTCTCAGGGCTCGCAACCTCGCGGCGATCTGGCAGAACTACCGTGCTGAGGGAGCGACCCACCTCGTCGCGACGGGGCCGGTCGAGGACCGGGCCGCCTTGCAGGTGTACGCGGACGAGATGCCGGCAGCCACGGTCAGGCTGTGCCGGCTGCGTGCCGGCCACGATCAGCTGAGCCAGCGGATCGCGTCGCGCGGAGCGGGCGGCAGCTGGCCGCAGCCGGGAGATCCGCTGCGCGGACAGCCAGCCGACGTGTTGCGGGCAGCCGCGACGCGGGCCGCGCTAGAGGCTGCTGCCCTCGACCGCTCCGGCACCGACGGGCTGGTTATCGACACCGACAGGCTGGCCGCAGACGAAACGGCAGACCTGATCGCGCGAGCCGCCGGCTGGCCCGGCCAGCAGAAGGTCCTTCCGGCCGTAGATACATAAGGCCAAACAGGTCTATAAGGTCCATGCAAGCCAGCGAAGCTTGATCTTCCGGTGCCGTGGGTGGGGAGTTCTTACGGCTACCACCGTAAGAACTCCCCACCCACGAACGAGAAGCGAGTACAGCTCGCCTGAAAGTTGCGCTGCGCCGGATCGTGTCACCCGGCGAACGCAGCTGGGCGGCTTACCGGACCACCACGCGCCGTTCTGCGAGGTGAGCCATGACCGCCTGGTTGGCTTCCCAGCCATCGGGAAACTTGGCCGGGACGTTCAGGTGGACAGGCTCGGTGGACGGGTACGCGTCGAGCAGTTCGGGGATGCCGGCCCGCGCCACGACGATGCAGGCGTGCCGGTGCCGCGAGGTGAGCACGCAGAGCCGGCCGGCTTCGAGGTGGAACGCGGTCGCGTCGTGACGGCCGGACAGCGGATGCAGCACGATCACGACGTCGAACTCCCGGCCCTGCAGGCGGTTGGCCGTATCGACTGCTATCCCCGCCAGCGCAGGACCGAGCATGGCGCGGATCGCCTTCGCCTGGTCGCGGTGCGCCGTGCCGATCGCGACCCGGTCAGCGGTGACCGGCCTGCCGTACGGCGCGACCTCGGAGTAAGCGACGCAGCCTCGCTGCAGCACGCGCTCGGCGATAGCCGCGCACGCCAGCACGGCCTCGCTGTCGGTGCGCACGGTGTGCCGGGCGGGAAGCTCGAAAAGCGCCCAGCCGGTCTGCGCCGCGACCGACAGCGCCTCGTCGACCGGCTCATAGCCGAGCGCCGCGGTGCTGAATTCGAGCCGCCGCTCGCCCGGCCTGGTCCCGGCCACGAAGCCGTCGAACGGGTAGAACGCTTCGGCTACGACCGGCACGGCCGGGGGCGGCAGCCGCCAGGACACCGGGAGCTTGCGCACCGGGATGTCGTCGTTGTGCCGCAGCATGACCTCGACCGCGCTCTGCATCGGGTCCCAGGTCAGCCCCGCCCATCTGTCGATGTCGACGGTCGAGAACGGGTCGAGCTGGCCAGGATCGCCGACGAACAGCCCGCGCTCGAACCGGCCCCCGATGCGCAGCAGCATGTCCGAGCGCATCTGGTATGCCTCGTCAAGGACGGCCCACGGCCACAACCCATCCCGCAGCGTCGCCCACTTGGCCGCGGTGGCGACCACGACCTGGCAGCCGGCCAGGTCGCGCACGTCCGACGACACGGTGAGGTTGGCGTTGCGGCGCACCCGCGCCGACGGCAGGTAGCCCTGGCCGGACAGCCGCCCGACGGGCATGCCGGGCGCCGAGCTGGCCAGCCGGTCGGCCAGGTCGTCGACCTGCTCGTTGGTCTGCGCGACCACCATGACCGGTTCCCCGGCGCCGGCGAGTGCGAGCGCCGCGCGGACCACGAGCGCGGACTTCCCGGCGCCGGGCGGCGAGTCGACAACGACCGCCCGGTGACCCGCGTCCAGGTCTGCGAGCACCGAGTCGGCGGCGCTGGCAGCCAGCTCGGCCGCCCCGATCGTCACGACCACTCCTCGACCGCGTCCTCGGGGGCCGCGGCGGAGCCGGAGCCGTCGGGCACGCCGTCCCGCTGGTCAGCCGCATACGGGACCGGCGGGCCGCCGTGCGTCCACGGGGTTTCCTCGACGGCGGGGAACTCATCCACCGGCTGATAGCCGCCGGTCAGCACGGAGTAGCACAGCCAGTCGCCGACCGCGGGGACGCTGCCCGGAGTGGCGGCCAGGCCCCGGCCCATGCCGCCGGACAACTCGAGCACGACGCGGACCGGCCGGCCCGGTTGTGCGACGACGCCGACGATCCTGCCTTGCTGCGCCGGGCGGGCCGGCGACACGACCGTCTCGCCGTCGCCGACCAGCACCGGGTCGGCCGTCTCGACCGTGATCCACGGCCGCAGCACGCGGCGCTTGCCGTTGCCATTCGCGAGCCGATCAGGCTCCGCCTCGACGACCTGACCCGCGAACGCCTCTCCCGACAGCCGGTACTCGGCCATGGCGAGCGGGTCGTCGAACGCGCGCTGCGCTGCGCAGTTCGCCTGCGCGCGTTCCAGCCAGTTGAGCCGCCGGGCCGCTGCGACCGCCTGGTCGCGGCGCGGCTGCGGTGCCCCGCCGTCGCGCAGGTAGTTCCCGAAGGCGGTGAACGCATCCTTGTCGGCGTCCCAGCGCTGCGCGACGTGCTGCCCGGCCGGCAGCTCGCGCAGCAACTCCACGGCTCGCCACATGAGCTGCCAGGTGGGCATCAGCTGACCGGACAGCGCGTCCCGCAGTGCCTCTTCCGCGCGCCGGGCGGCTGCCCTGGAGTCAGCCTGTGCGCACGCTTCGATCAGCGGGTACAGCACCTCGTTGTCGAACGTCGGATCCGTGGCCGGCCCGGCCGGAGGCCACAGCAGCGGGTCCTCGGCGGCAGCGGCAGCCTCCGGCCCGGTCATGCCGTCTGGCGGGTCGATCCAGCCCATCAGCGCGGCCAGGTTCTGGTCCTCGATGTCGCTCTGCCCGCTGGCCCAGTGCTGCGACAGCGCCCCGGTTGCCGCGAGCATCAGGCATGAACCCGGATGCTCGGTTCGCTCGGCGAAGAACGACAGCCACCGGCCGAGCAGCGGGACGACCGGAGCCACGGCGAACTCGCCGTCGGTCCGGCGGAACCTGGTAGACCGGCCGAGCAGGCGGACGAACCCGATGCTCGCCTGGCCGGGTACCAGAAGCTGCGGCGCGTCGGTGCTGCGGACTCGGCCGGACACCTCCTCGACCGAGCCGGAGAAGCCCGTCACGTATCGCACGACGACCCGGCCGAGCTCGGCCGCGAACGCGAACCGCTGGTCCCGGTTGCGAGGCTGGCTCACCACCAGCAGCCTGGGCGCGTCCTGCCGGTCGCCCACCACGGCGGCGAGCGGTGCGCACGCCTCGCCGGCCAGGCCGAGCGGCACGAGTACCAGCGGGCGGTCGCTGACATGCACGTGAGCGACCCCGGCGAGCGGCTGCGCCACCCCGGCCGACCTGGCCTGCACCCGGGCCAGCGCGGTGAGCGTGCTCACGCGGTCTGCCCCAGGGACTCATCGCGCAGCCGCGAGGCCGCGCGCAGCAGCGTGGCCGCATCGGCCTCGTCCGGTCCTGGCTCCAGCTCGCCGGTTGCCAGCCGCAGCGCAGTCGGCACGTACTCGATGCCGCCGAGGTCTTCTCGCACCGCGCGCCCGAGTGCGGCAGTCGTGGCGGCCGACTCGTTCCTGCAAAAGCGGCACATCTCGCAAGTCGCGAGGCACTCAGGCGAATACCTGGCAGGGACGGCACGCAGCGCGTCCGCCAGTTCCCCGGCCGGCCGGCGCGCGACGCCGCCGGAGTCGACCGCCAGATCGAAGCTCAGGTCGACGCCGAGATCGCGGACCAGGTCCGCGGTCAGCTCGAGCCTGGACAGCTGGCGGCGCAGCACGGTGAGCTGCTTGCGCACATCCAGGACGGAGGCGACCGGCCGGTTGGAGAAATTCTCCGGGCAGACCAGCACGACATCGTCGGCGACCAGACCGGGGCCGCTCGCGGCGCCGGCCAGCAGGTCGCGCAGGGCCAGCACGTACACCGCGGACTGGATCGCGGCCGCGGCGACCTTGTCAGCGTCGGCCTGCCCGTCGATGACGGCGAAGGACTTGATCTCGACCACGCGGAACTGGCCGCCCAGCCGGAACGCGATCAGGTCCGGCTCCAGGTAGGCGAACCGGCCGCCGACGGGCAGCCGCAGCAGCGGGTGGTCGAACAGCGTGCCCGCGTCCGGGCCGGACTGCGCCGAGCGGGTCAGCAGCTGCCTGGTCCTGGCGTGCCGCACGTCCAGGGCGACGTTGCCGCCGACCTCCTCGAGGTCGTCGTAGGAGACCTCGGGGATGGGCAGGCCGAGCTGCTCGCGCAGCAGCCGCAGCAGCTCAGCGCAGCCGTTGGCCTTGACCTGCGCCTCAAACGCCCTGCCGCGCGTGATCGCGAACTGCGACTGGCCGAACGGCGCGGGGAAGCCGACGTGCGCCGCGAGCCGCGGCTTGTCGACGCCCGCCGCGTCCAGGATTGCCCGCCGGGCGCAGCCTGGATTGGTGGTCAGCGCGGCGATCGTGCGCGCGTTGTGCGGCCTGGCGGGCAGCGAGCCCCGGATCTGGGCGAGCCGCTCCTCGGTGTCGTCCACTCCCCCTGACCTTCGGTTAGGCCCCGTCGACGGAACGAGCCGTCAGCCGCAGGCGGCTGCCGAAAAGCTGGCCGGCGTCGTCTAGCTGAGCGCGAGCCCGGGTCGCGGCCGCCCGCCGGTGCACGGCGTCCGCGTCCCTGTGGACTTCCAGCTCGGCCTCCGCCGCCTGGCTGACCAGCTGCGGGTCGGCGTTCCTGGCACCCGGCTGGGCACCTGGGACGTTGACAGCGAACCGCCACAGCAGCCTGCGCGCATCAGCGCCAGGACTCCGGACGCGGCGGACGCCGTCGGCCACGGCGATCGCCGCCAACAGGTAATCGACGCGCGGGCTCAGCGGTCCGATTACACGCTGCTCGAGCGGCCAGGTGGAAACCGCCAGCAGGCCGCGGGCCGGCCCGAGCAGGTCGGTGGTCAGCGCCGAGCACAGGTAGTACGCGCGTGCGTACGGAGCAGACCGGAACGAGCGCTCCTCGTCCCGGCGCAGGCTGGTCAGCCTGGCGGCGACCAGCGGCCCGCCGAAGAACGCCTCATGCACGGACACGATCAGCCGTGGCGCAGCGGGCACGCCGATCAGGGTGAGCGCCTGGTGCACCTGCTCGCGGATGGGCAGCAGCTGCCCGTCCTGCTCCCGCTCGCCGCTGCCGGGCTCGCCTTCCAGCCTGGCGACGGCTTCGTCCCACTCGCGCTCGGCAGTCCGCAACTCGGCCCGCAGCTGGCGGCTCCGCGGCCGGTCGCCGGCCGCGACGGCGCGCCGGACCGCCGTGCGCAGCTCATCGATGCGGCGCTCCAGGATGTCGGCTGGCGTGCTCACGGCCCGGAGCCTACATCTTCCAGTCTTTACCAGCAACTTCCTTTGATTGGCCGGATGCTCCCCGTGTCGCCCGGCCAGGTCAGCGAGCCTGCGCATCGTTCGCCGAGTACTGGAAGACCTCCTCGAGCGGCACGCCGAACACCGACGCGATCTGAAATGCCATCTCCAGGGAGGGCGAGTAGCGCCCCTGCTCGATCGCGATGATCGTCTGCCGGGTCACGCCGATGCGCTCCGCTAGTTGCGCCTGGGTCATCTCGCCGCGGGCGAACCGCAGCGCGCGCATCGAGTTCGTGACCCTCGTCTGCTTGCCTGCGAGGATGGCTACAGCCCTCGCCGGTAGCAGCTGATCTTCACGATGGACCCGCCGACCGCCCACAGCACGAACCCGAGGTAGATGACGTTGGCGATCCAGAAGTAGTCCCAGCGGGCCAGCGCCATGAAGAAGCCCGCGGCCGCACCGGCCACGACGAACCAGCGGCTCACGTACTCGCCGAACCGGTAGATCTCCTTGTCCCTGGCGTCGCTCCGGCGGTCCTCGGGCCCGGTCGTGGACAGCGTCCGGCCGACTGTCGCGGTGAGGCTTGCTGCGCAGGCGGTCCAGAAGAGCACCCAGCCGTAGGACACGTGCGCGACCGGCGTGCTCGCCAGCCGGCCGGCGATGATCGCCAGGTAGACCACATACGCGGCCGCGCTGGTCACCAGGTACACCCAGGTCCGTCTCTCGTCGTACGACATCGCCCTCACACCCAACATGTCAAGAATGTTTGACATCACCAAATGTAAAGCAGAGCAGACGGCATGTCAATAATTCTTAACATAGCTCTCTTCGGCGGGCCGTTCCCGGGCCGGACAGCGCAGCCAAGCTGATCTTCACGACCCGTGGGTGTGAAGTAGTAGCGCCTATAGCCGACACAACTTCACACCGATGACGCGGACTAAACGGATCTTTATCGCTATTAGGGCAGGACCGGGCTCCCTGCGCAACGGCCGTGGTCGGCGGCTCGGGCGCGGCGAACCGGGACCGGGTTATCGTGAGCCCATGCCCGAGCGCAGGGAGGTCATCGAGGTCGGCGGCCGGGACGTGACGATCACGAACCCGGACAAGGTGTACTTCCCGCGGACCGGGCACACCAAGATGGACCTGGTCCGCTACTACCTCAGCGTCGCGGACGGCGCGCTGCGCGGGGTAAGAGACCGGCCCATGGTGCTCAAGCGGTTCGTGCACGGCGCGGACGGCGAGGCGTTCTTCCAGAAGCGGGCCCCGTCGTCGCGGCCGGACTGGCTGCAGACCGTCATTCTCAGCTTCCCATCCGGCCGGACCGCCGAAGAACTCGTCGTGACCGACGCGGCCGGACTCGCCTGGGTGGTGAACCTCGGCTGCATCGACCTGAACCCGCACCCGATCAGGGCCGCGGACCTCGACCACCCCGACGAGCTGCGCGTGGACCTGGACCCCATTCCCGGCGTCGAGTGGGCACAGATAGTGAGCGTCGCCCTGGTCGCACGCGAGGTGCTGGCTGACTTCGGGCTCACCGGCTGGCCGAAGACCTCGGGGTCGCGCGGCATGCACGTCTACAGCCGGA
>JASIGS010000543.1 GCA_030052355.1 Streptosporangiaceae bacterium
CGCGCCGACCCAGCTGCGCTGGCGGCCACGTTCGACCAGGCGGTCAAGGCCCTGCGCGGCGCGGGCTGCGAGGTGCTGATGTTCACCGGCTTCGACCCAGGGACGTTCCCGGTGCTGCGGCTCGTGCGCAGCAAGGTTGCGGCGTACAACGCCCAGCTCCGGCTCATCGCCGAGCGGCGCGGGTGCATGCTCACCGACCTGTGGACGATGAGCGTGCTGTCGGATCCGCGTGAGTGGTGCGAGGACCGCCTGCACCTTTCCCCGGACGGGTACCGCCGGGTGGCCCTGCGCGCCTGCGAGGTCGTCGGGGTTCCTGTCAGCGAGGACTGGCGGACGCCGCTGCCCGATCAGCGCCGTGCCGAACGGCCAGGCTGGCTCGCGGCGAGGCGGCGGGATGCGACCTGGGCGCGTACCTACGCGGCGCCGTGGGTGCAGCGCCGCCTCCACGGCACGTCCAGCGGCGACGGCAGGTCGGCGAAGCGCCCCGACCTGATGCCGGTCTAGCGCGCCGTACTTGACCACCCGCGCCTGACGCGGGCCGGCCAGAATTCAGCCGTCAGCCCGGCTAACCCACGGGCCCGCTGCTGCGACTATGAGTCGTGGAACCGAGCTGTCGCCGCAAGCCGGACGCCGACCTGGTGGCAGAGGCTCTGGCCGGCTCCCGGCAGTCGATGGCCGAACTCGTGCGCCGCCACTTCGACACCGCGGTCTGGCTGGCCGCCCGCGTTCTCGGGTCGACCGACCTGGCGCGTGACGCCGCGCAGGAGGCCGCGGTCGCGGTCTTGACCGATCTCGGGCAACTGCGGTCGCCAGCGTCCTTCGGCGCGTGGTTCTGCGGCATCGCGCTCAACGTGTCCAGGCGGTGGCGCCGCCAGCTATGGGCCGAGATCCCGCGGATACCGCCGGACCGGGCAAGTCACGTTCCGGGCCCGGCAGAGGCCGCTGAGCTCGCCGACCTGCACGCGAGTGTCCGGGGCGCGGTCGCCTCGCTGCCGGCCGGGCAGCGGGAGGCTGTCTGGCTGTTCTACCTGCAGGGTCTCAGCCACCGCGAGGTGGCGGCTGAGCTCGGCGTGTCCGTGGGTGCGGTGAAGTCACGGCTGCATCAGGCGAGGGCGTCGCTTGCCGGCAAGCTCGCCGGGGTGATGGAACTACCGGAGGTAACGATGACCACGACGGGACAAGCGCAGTGGGCGGACGTCGCAGTGACCGACATCCGCAGGTCTGACGGCGAGCCAGGCCAGCGCAAGCACATCATGTTCCTTCAGGAACGTGCCGATCCGCACCGGCGGCTGCCCATGTGGATAGGGCCTGCCGAGGCCGCCGCGATGGCGCTGACCCTGGAGGCCGTCGAGACGCCGCGACCGTTCCCGGCGAAACTGACGGCGAGCCTGCTCGCGGCCGCCGGATCGGGCGTCGAGGAGGTCCGGATCACCCAACTCCTTGACGGCGTCTTCTACGCCGCGGTGCTCGTGCGCGGCCCGGCCGGTGTCGAGGAGGTCGACGCGCGGCCAAGCGATGCCGTGAACCTGGCACTGGTCGCGGGAGTGCCGATCCGCGTCGAGGCGAGCCTGCTCGACGCGGCACCGGAAGCCAAGGGCGAGCCGGAGGCCACCGCGTTCCCGATCGCGACTGCCCAGATAGCCACCGAGGTCTCCGAGCGGCTGCGGGAAACGGCGGCTAAGCGCCCCGGCTAAGGCAAGGGGAATGCCGGGTGACCGTGCGTCACGCGTCAGGCCGCTGCGGCCTGCCAGGTGACGCCGGGCAGCAGACGGCCTCGCTCGAGGGCTCCCTGGATCTCGGTAATCAGGCCGTCCGGGTCGTCGCGCAGTTCCCTGGGACTGAAATGCAGATGGCCGATTCCGGCCGCTGCCATCCTCCGGCCGCGCGCCAGCGTGTTCTCCCAGTGCTCGGGCAGCAGGTGCCACTCGCGCGAATCGACCTCCGCGGCGACGCCCGCATCGGGCCACCAGGCGTCGGGCTGGGCCAGGAACTCACCGTCGAGCCGCAGGATCGGGTTGAACATCGGCACCGGCAGGCGGGAGGCCAAGATCACCTCGCGGAACTCGGCCTCCGCTGCTGACCTGACGCCGTCGGCCACCTCGGCCAGCACGGCGCGCAGCCGGGCCGAACCGCGGACCGGCCCTGCCGCCAGCTCGGCGGCAAGAGTGGCGACCGTGCACCTGCGCCGCTGCACTGCCCAGGCCACGACCGCCCGGGCATCCGCGACCTCCAGGGTTCGGATTGCGTCGGCTACCGCGCGTGGCGGCGGGGCGAACCGCAGGGCCAGGTCGCACATCTCGCGGGACGGCATCCGGCGCGTCCTGTGCAGCACCGCGAAGTCGCGGCTGGTGCCCCGGTGCGTGGCCGGCACCAGGACGTCGACCAACTCGGTCTCGGGCGCGCGGATTTCCTGGCCGCGCAGCGCGGCAAGCCCGGTGACCACGGCGTCCGGGCCGGCGTACAACTGGGCGGCCATGACCCGCTGCTCCCAGGTCGGTTCACCCGTGGTCGTCAGGTAGACGCCGGGTAGCAGCCGCTGCCACGGCCCGCCCGGACGGATGCGGTACCGCACGGTGTCGACCGTGAAGCCCAGCGAGAGCGCCTGCGCCCGGGACAGCACGTTTCGCTGATTGGTCAGCAGCCAGCGACCTTGATCGTCCAACGTCACGGTCCAATAGTGGCAACAACAGGGTCCGGTCGTGCCAGGAGGCGAATTCTGAAGCATGGGTGTGCGTTTAGTGGTGCCATGGGGGCCGTCGCGTAATGGCGGGACGGTTCCTGAGCGTGGCAGGCGGCGTGGGTTTGTCCGTGGTTTCTGGCCGCGGGATTGGGAGAGTGTCGTGGGGCTGGCGGCTATGTGGGCTGCCAGCCGGTGGTGTAGATCTTGAGCAGGTTCTCGACGGTGTTGCAGAAGGTCCATTCGCCGCTGGCGCGGGCTTGTCCGCGCATGCTGAAGGCGCGGAAGCCGTGGTTGTGCTTGCGGTGGCCGAAGGGTGTCTCGGCGATGGGGCCGCGTTGCTTGTAGAGGATGCTGCCGGGGTAGCTGGTGATCTTGCTGGCCATCGCGGCGGCGGTGTCGCTGAGCGCGCGGCCGCCGGCGCGGCGGCCGGTGCTGGCGTGGCCGGCGGCGGCAGCGGTGAGGCGGCGGCGGGTGCCGGTGGCGATCAGCCGGTCCGGGCCGGGGCAGGTCAGGTTCGCCTGTGACAGGTAGCCGGCGTCGGCGAGCACGGTGCCGGTGCGGGCTTTTTTGCGGCGCAGCGGCCCGCGGGCGTGGCTGCGCAGGATGGCTTCGGCGGCGGCGATCTGCTCCAGCAGGGGCCCGAAGCTGGCGTAGTCGGTTGTCTGGCGGGTGACCAGGCCGGCCAGGCACAGCCCGTCGGCGCTGTGCGCGGCCTGGGCGTTGTAGCCCTGGATGAACCCGCGGCCGCGGACCGGCATCAGGTGCGAGTCCGGGTCGGTGATGTTGGCAACCGGCTCCAGTCCCGCACCGTTGGCCGCGGCCTTGCGCTCGGCGGCGGCCCGGGCGTTGGCCTTCTTCAGCGCGGCGGCGGCCCGGCGGACCGCAAAATGCTCGCCCGGCGGCACCGGCCGGTGCGCGCGCTGCCCGGTACCGGTCGCCGATCTCTTGGCAGCCTCCGCGCGTTCCCAGGCGTCGATCTTCGCCTGCTGGGCCGCCACGGCCTGACCGAGCCGCAGCTGCGCGGCGGTGACCCGGGCGCCGGCCGGCGTGCCCCCGCGGGTCGGCCTGCCCGCCGCCGTCTTGTCCAGGTACTCGGCCGCGTGCTGGTCACGGGCCATCTCGGCAGCCTCCCGCTCGGCCTGCAGCCGGGCGGCCGCCGCAGCGATCCGCTGCCGGCGGGTCACCGGGTCGGCCAGCTCGGCCGGCAGCTCATCCCCGCGGGCGTCCCCGAACAGCGCATCCTCGGCCGCGTCGGCCTCCTCGGCCTCGGCCAGGATCCGCGCGGCCAGCTCGCGCAGCTTGCCCTCGGTGCGGTTAGCGTCCTTCGACGCGTTCGCGGCGATCTTCGTCCCGTCCACCGCGACCAGCCCCAGCCGGCCCAGCCCCGCGGCCGCCGCGATCGCCAGCACCTGCCCGAACAGGTCACTCATCGCCTGCTCGCGGGCGAAGTGCCGGCGCCGGAACCGGGCCAGGGTCGCGTGATCGGGCGCGTCCTGCGCGCAGATCACCCGGAACGCCACGTCCTCGGCGCACGCCCGCTCGATCTTCCGCGACGACCGCAGCCCGCGCGCATACCCGTATACCAGCAGCGCCAGCAGCACCCGCGGGTCATAAGCCGCCCGCCCGGCCGCCGACCCGGCCGGCGTCGGCCGGGCGGCGAACCGCGACAAGTCCAGCACACTCACCGCGTCGATCACGAACCACGCCAGGTGCCCGGCCGGCAGCCAGTCCCGCATATCCGGCGGCAGCAAGAACGGCTGGTCACGGCGCACTGGACGGTATCTCATCGCCATGACCGCATCTTCTCGAAAGATCATGAACCATAGCGAAAGCCGCGCCGGTCAACCGCCGCGATTTTGCGACAGCCCCCATGGCGCCACTAAACGCACACCCATGAGTCAGACCGGCGGGCTTTTGTCGTTATTCGGATGGTTTACGTTCGCGGTCGGGCGCCGAGCGGTTCCGGGTCTCGTCCGACCAAGTACCGGCCGATCAACGTTCCTTGCGAAACACATCCTGAGCAACTTATGTTGCTCTTGTTATGGCGATCGACGAGCAGGACGAGCAGTCCGGAGCGAGGGCGCTCCGGCTGCGCGCGCTGGCGCATCCAATCCGGTGGAAGCTGATCGACCTGGTAGCGGCCGAGGGGTCGGCTACGGCTACGCGCTGTGCAGAGGTACTCGGCGAGAGCGTTGCCAGTTGCTCCTACCACCTCGGGATCCTCGGCAAGTACGGCTACATGGAGCGCGTCCCGGACTCAGTCGGCCGCGAGAAGCCCTGGCGGGTCACGACACTCCTGCAGAGTGACCTGTCCGTCGCGGCAGAAGTCACGCCCGATGATGACGAGACCGGACTCGCAGCCGTGGCAGCCGCCGACGCGTTCCTTGATAAGGAACTGGCGCGGATCAAGAACCGGATGCACGCCCAGGGATCCGAGACGCCGGAGTGGCAGGCCACGCATGTCATTGGCGTCGCCGCGATGTACGTCACAGCTAGTGAGCTGGCGCAGATCAAGGACGAGCTGACCGCGATCCTGCACCGCTACGCCGAGCGTGCTGACGATCCCGCCCTTCGTCCAGCGGGCGCGCGATCGGCCCATGTCTTCGTCAGCACGTCGGTCGATCCGCCGAGCGCGAGCGGAGTCAGAAAGTAGCCTCCGGGCCCGCAGACCCTGTCCACTCGTTGGCCGACCGCGCGTCC
>JASIGS010000065.1 GCA_030052355.1 Streptosporangiaceae bacterium
GTACGGCAACGGCCAGGTCCAGCTGTTCAGTGCCGGGCACGGCCAGCTTGTCCCGTTCGGCAAGCCGTTCCTCGGCTCGGCGAGCGGCGCGGCCGAGTCGGTGGACTTCAGCCCGGACGGGAGCGTGCTCGCCGAGGGCGGGAACGACGGGAAGATCCGGCTGTGGTCGGTCACCGATCCGGCCAGCCCCCGGCTGCTCGCCACGGTCAACGACTCCGGCATCTACTACGTCTTCACCGTGGCGTTCAGCCCGGACGGGCGGACCCTGGCCGCCGCCAGCTCGGACAACCTCACCCGGTTGTGGAACGTCGCCGACCCGGCTCATCCGGTGCTGATCGGCAGGCCGCTGTCCGGACCGGCGAGCTACGCCATCTCGGTCGCGTTCAGCCCGGACGGCCGGACCCTGGCGGTCGGCAGCGCGGACAAGAGCGTCTGGTTGTGGAACGTGACCGACCTGGCCAGGCCGGTACGGCTCGGCAGCCCGCTGACCGGGCCCGCCGGGTACATCTACTCGGTGGCGTTCAGCCCCGACGGCACGACACTGGCGGCCGGCGCTACCGACGGCAGCGTGTGGCTGTGGAACGTGCGCCAGCCCGCTCGGCCGATCCTGCTCGCATCGCTGACCGGGCCCGCCGGGCAGGTGTTCAACGTGGCGTTCAGCCCGGACGGCGGCACGCTGGCCGCGGCTAGCTCCGACGGAACTACCCGGCTGTGGGACACCTCCGCGGCCGCGGCCGCGGCGGCCGTCTGCGCGACGGGCGGCCAGCCGCTGAGCGCCGCGGCGTGGCGTACCTATGTCCCGGGCCTGCCTTACCGGGCGTCCTGCTCCTAGCCAGCGATGCAGGCCGAGCCGTCAGGCTGCGATCACGTCGGCCCCGGTGGCATTCGGGAGCGGACGGCCGGTGCGCTGGCCGGCTCGTTCCTAAAAAATCACGGCATCCGTTCGTAGGCCGGGATGGTCAGGAACTCCGCGTAGTCGTCGGCCAGCGCGACTTCCTTGAACAGGGCGACCGCCTGGTCGTACCGTGCCTCGTCGAACGCCGCTCCCGACTGCTTCTTGATCTTGGCGAGCTCTTCGCCAATGATCTGCTCAACCAGGCCCTTGGTCACCGCCGGGCCCTCGGCCAGGCTGACGCCGTTGTGCAGCCACTGCCACACCTGTGACCTGGAGATTTCCGCGGTGGCCGCGTCCTCCATCAGGTTGTTGATCGCCACGGCGCCGGTCCCGGCCAGCCAGCTGGCCAGGTACTGCAAGCCGACGCTGACGTCGTTGCGCAGCCCGCCCTCGGTGATCGCGCCGGGCGTCTTGTCGATGGCCAGCAGCTCGCTGGCCGTGACGTGCACGTCGCCGCGCAGCTTGCCGAGCTGGTTCGGCTTGTCGCCGAGCACGCTGTCGAAAACCTCCCGGCAGAGGCCGACCAGGTCAGGGTGCGCGACCCAGGAGCCGTCGAAGCCGTCGTTGGACTCGCGGGTCTTGTCTTCACGCACCTTGGCGAGCGCGACCTCGGTCACCGCCGGGTCGCGCCGGTTCGGGATGAAGGCCGCCATGCCCCCCATCGCGTGCGCGCCCCGGCCGTGGCAGGTCTTGACCAGCAGCTCGGTGTAGGCGCGCATGAACGGAGCCGTCATGGTCACGGAGTTGCGGTCCGGCAGGATGAACTGGCTGCCGCGGGTGCGGAACTTCTTGATGATGCTGAACTGGTAGTCCCACCGGCCGGCGTTGAGCCCCGAGCTGTGGTCGCGCAGCTCCCAGAGGATCTCGTCCATCTCGAACGCCGCCGGGATGGTCTCGATCAGCACGGTGGCCCTGATCGTTCCCTGCGGGATGCCGAGCGCGTCCTGGGCGAGGACGAACGCGTCGTTCCACAGCCGCGCCTCGAGGTGGCTTTCCATCTTGGCGAGGTAGAAGTAGGGCCCCTTGCCCTTCTCCAGCTGGCGCTGGGCGCAGTGCGTGAAGTACAGCGCGAAGTCCACCAGGCTGCCGGAAGCACGGTCGCCGTCGATCAGCAGGTGCTTCTCCGGCAGGTGCCAGCCGCGGGGCCGCACCACGATCGTGGCGAGCTCGCCCTCGGGCATGAGCTTGTACTCCTTGCCCTCCTCGCTGCTGAAGTCGATGGTCCGGTCCAGGGCGTCCTTGAGGTTGAGCTGTCCGGTGATCATGTTGTCCCACAGCGGCGTGTTCGCGTCCTCGAAGTCGGCGAGCCACACCTTGGCGCCGGAGTTCAGTGCGTTGATGGTCATCTTCTTGTCGGTCGGCCCGGTGATCTCGACTCGCCTGTCGATCAGGCCGGGGGCGGGGGGCGCGACGCGCCAGCCCAGATCGGACCTGATGGCCTCGGTCTCCGGCAGGAAGTCGAGCATGGCGCCGGCGGACAGTTCTTCCTGCCGGCGGGCGCGTGCTTCCAGCAGCTCGCGGCGGCGCTGGCCGAGCTCCCTGTGCAGCACCGCTATCAGGTCCAGAGCCTCAGGGGTCAGTATCTCGTCGTACCGACTGCCGGCCGGGCCGGCAATTTCCACGCCACTCGCCATCGCACGCTCCTAGTTGCCGGACCGCTGTGGGACTGACACCTGACGCTAGCTCATGCGGCCCCGCGTACCCTCAGCTGGCTGCTGGCTCGGGCATCCCGACATACTCGGTGATCATGCTGCTCACATACGGGCACGGCACCGAGTCAGCGGGGCGGACCGCGGAGATACTCACTGGCGCCGCGGTCGTGTCCCTTGTCGACATCCGGACCGCACCGGGCAGCCGCCGCAACCCGCAGTTCGCCCGCGCCACGATGGAGCAGTGGCTGCCCCAGGCTGGCCTCGGTTATCGCTGGGAGAAGCGGCTGGGCGGCTTTCGCCGTCCTAGCCCTGGCAACCCCGACGTGGCCTGGCGCGAGCCGATGTTCCGCGGCTACGCCGAGTACATGCGTTCGGCGCAGTTCCTTGCCGCGATCGATGAGGTCCTCGCCGAGGCGGGCCAGCGCCAGGTGGTCGTGATGTGCTCGGAAAGCCTCTGGTGGCGCTGCCACCGGCGCCTGGTCGCCGACTTCGCCTGGGTTGCCCGCGGCGTGCCGGTCGAGCACCTCATGCACGACGGCCACCTCGAGCCGCACCGGGTTTCGGACGGCCTCCGGCTGACCGACGATGGCCTGCTGGTCTACGACGGCGGCCAGGCTCCGCTGCTGTGAGCAGGCGCGGCGCGGCCCGTGCGGCCGCCGGGCACATCTGCGGCCGGCCGGCTGTTAATAAGGTGATGATGTTGACACACCGTGGCACCATCGGCTCATGTGCCGGCGGCCCGCTGGCGCACGGCGCGATGCGCTGCGATCACGATTTTTCTAGAAACCGGGCTTTCACCCATGGCCCGGTAGAGGTGGCATGACCGCGCTATCACCACAGAACAACGACGATGACCGGTTCCGCCCGGAGCAGGTCGATCTTGATGACGAGCAGCCGGAGCTCTATGACGAGCAGTCTGAGCTAGACGCAGGGCAGCTCGACCTCGAGGACCGGAACGCGCTGCGGCGCGTGGCTGGGCTGTCCACGGAGCTCCAGGACGTCAGCGAAGTCGAGTACCGGGCGCTGCGGCTGGAACGCGTCGTCCTGATGGGCGTGTGGACCGAGGGCACGCTCGCCACCGCGGAGAACTCGCTCCGCGAACTCTCCAGGCTGGCCGAGACCGCCGGGTCGCAGGTGCTCGACGCGCTGGTGCAGCGCCGCAGCCGCCCGGACGCCGCCACCTACGTCGGCGCGGGCAAGGCGCGCGAGCTTGCCGAGATCGTGGCGGCGCGCGGTGCCGACACAGTCATCTGCGACGGCGAGCTGACCCCTGGGCAGCTGCGCAGCCTGGAGGGAACCGTCAAGGTCAAGGTCGTCGACCGGACGGCGCTCATCCTGGACATCTTTGCCCAGCACGCGAGGAGCAAGGAGGGCAAGGCGCAGGTTGAGCTTGCCCAGCTTCAGTACCTGCTGCCGAGGCTGCGCGGCTGGGGCGAGTCGCTCTCCCGGCAGGCTGGCGGCCGGGCTGGCGGCAACGGGGGCATCGGGACCCGCGGCCCCGGCGAGACGAAGATCGAGACCGACCGCCGCCGTATCAGGTCGCGGATAACCAGGCTGCGCCGCGAGATCGCGTCCATGTCGGTCGGGCGCGGTGTCCAGCGCGGTCAGCGGCGGCGCAACGCCGTGCCCTCCGTCGCGATCGCCGGCTACACGAACGCGGGCAAGTCCAGCCTGCTGAACAGGCTCACGGGTGCGCACGTACTAGTCGATGACTCGCTGTTCGCCACCCTGGACCCGGCGGTCAGGCGGGCCAGGACGCCATCGGGCCGGGCGATCACGCTGACCGACACCGTCGGTTTCGTCCGGCACCTGCCGCACCAGCTCGTCGACGCGTTCCGGTCCACGCTGGAGGAGGTCGCCGACGCCGACCTCATCCTGCACGTGGTCGACGGGAGCGATCCCGACCCGCGTTCCCAGATCGCGGCCGTCAGGGAGGTGCTCGCCGAGATCGGCGCCAAGGACGTGCCTGAGCTCGTCGTCATCAACAAGGCAGACGCAGCGGACAGCCTCGAGGTGGAGGCGATCAGGCTCGCGGAGCGGCAGGCCGTGGTGGTCTCGGCGCGGACCGGGGACGGCATCGATGCGCTGCTGGCCGAGATCGAGAGGCTGCTGCCGCACACGCAGCGCGAGGTCAGCGTCGTGATCCCGTACGACCGCGGCGACCTGCTGTCGCGCGCCCACGCTGAGGGCGAGGTGCTCGCGGTCACGCACGGCAGCGACGGCACCGAGCTGACTGCGCGAGTCCCGCTCGGACTTGCCGCCGAACTGGACAGGCTCGCGGGCGTCGCGCAGTAAAAGCGCAATTGCGGCTGCAATTGCGTCGGCAATATGCGACTAACGTGCGCTCGGCCCGGATGGTTCACCGAAACTGCGAAAAATCGCAACCGATTGCCGTGACGTACCGGTGATTGCTTAGTCACCGGGTTCATTGCCGTGCCGCGAGGCTGATTGCTCAGACAGTGCGGCTAATGCAATCGTTCGCATTTCGCGGCGCCGTCCTCGCCGCGCTAGTATGCCGCCTGACCTGCCTCGTCATGGCAAGTGACCAGCCGCCCGCCGGGTTAGGTCGGGTGTTCCAGACGGGTGGGAAGGCGCTGCGAGTCCGCTGGCTTAGCCATGAGAGAAACGGTGCGATCTGGATCCGCTAATGGTTAAAGAGACCTTTACAAGGGCTCTGGACGTGCAATACCGTGACTCAACCGATATGTTGGCCCGCAGGCCGCAGTCCGGTGTCAGGAGGAGGGCCTGATGGTGGCACGCCGCTGTGACTTCTGGCGGGGCGGCCTGCCGTGACCGTGCGGCTGCTGACCAACATCGGCCGGCTCTGGACCGGATCTGACGTCTGGAGCAACGCGGCGATCCTCTGTCAGGACGACCGCATCGCCTGGGTCGGCCCGGCGTCGGAGCTGCCCGCGAGCGTCCCGGGCGTCGTCCGCGACATCGTCGACGTCGATCACGTGGAAAACCTGGGCGGTGCGCTGGTCACGCCCGGGCTGATCGACTCGCACACCCACCCCGTGTATGCGGGCAACCGGTGGGCCGAGCTGGCGATGAGGTCGGGCGGCGCGTCCGACGCCGAGATCGTGGCGGCGGGTGGCGGCGTGTCGTCGACGGTCACGATCACCCGCGGCACCGACCCCTGGACGCTCTGCAGCGGCGTGCGGGACCGGCTGGGGGACTGGCTTATGTCCGGCACCACGACCGTCGAGGCGAAGACCGGCTACCACCTCACCAGGGACGGGGAACTGGCGGACGTCCGGATGCTGCGGTCCCTCGGCTGCGAGCCGGGCATGCCGCGGGTGCACGTCACGTTCCTCGCGGCTAACGCGGTTCCGCCCGAGTTCTTCGGCCGGCGCGAGGACTACGTGGACGCGGTCGGCAGCTGGTGCACCGATGCCGCCAAGGCCGGTGCGGACAGCGTGGACGCGAACTGTGACGACGGCGGGTTCACCGCGAGGGAGGCGAGCTGGGTGCTGGCCGCCGGGCGGGCGGCCGGACTGCTGCCGAGGCTGCACGCCAGCGGTGACGGACGCGTCGGGGCGGCGATGCTGGCGGCCGAGCTCGGCTGCGCCTCGGCCGACCTGCTGCACGACGCGGACGAGGAAGACGTCATCGCGCTCGCGAGCGCCGGCGTGGCCGCCGTGGTCTGCCCCGCGGTGACGCCGGACTCGCGCCGGCCACCGCCGGTCCGTGCGCTGCTTGACAAGGGTGTCGCGATCGCGCTCGGCTCTGACCACTCTCCCGGCGTGAACGGGATCACGTCCATGCCGCTGGTGATCAGCCTGGCGGTCGCGAACTTCGGGATGAGCGTGACTGAGGCGTTGCGCGCGGCCACGTTGGGCGGCGCGCAGGCACTGCGCACCTCGGACCGCGGCGCGATGTCGCGCGGACGGCTGGCTGACATCGTGGCGTGGGACGCCGACCATGAGGGTGCCTTCGGCTGGGCCTACGACCTGAAGCC
>JASIGS010000544.1 GCA_030052355.1 Streptosporangiaceae bacterium
TTCGTGGACCTGCAGGTCAACGGGTACTTCGGGGTCGAGTTCCAGACCGCGGCGGCCGACGGCTGGGAGCTCGTCGCTGCCCGGCTGCCGTCCACCGGGACCACCGCGTTCCTGCCGACCCTGATCACCGCGCCGGTGGACCGGCTGGCGGATGCGCTGCGGGCTGGCCGCCGGATCGTGGCAGGGCTGCCAGCCGGCGGCGCGCGGGTGCTCGGCGTGCACATGGAGGGCCCGTTCATATCGCCGGCCAGGCGTGGCGCCCACAATGAGGCGTGGATCATCGATCCGAGCGAAGCGGCCGTCGATGCGCTGGTGGCGGCCGGCGACGGGCTGCTGCGGCTGGTTACGCTCGCGCCCGAGCGTCCGGGCGCGCTGGCGGCGGTCAGCCGGCTTACCGACGCCGGCGTGCTGGTCAGCGTGGGTCACAGCGACGCCACCGCAGCTCAGGTCGCGGCCGCGGCCGGGCGTGGCGCCCGGATGGTCACGCACCTGTTCAACGCGCAGCGGCCGCTCGGCCACCGAGAGCCGGGTGTCGTCGGCCAGGCGCTGACAGACTCGCGTCTGACCAGTGGCCTGATCGTGGACCTGCACCATGTCGCCGGGCCGGTCTGCGGGCTGGCGTTCGCGGCCGCGCCCGGGCGCATCGCGCTGGTGACCGACGCGGCCGCGCCGGCCGGCATGCCGCCCGGTGAGTACCTGCTCGGCGGCGAACCCGTCCTGCTGGGCGCCGGCCCTGGAGAGCCGCCGGTGCGCGCCGACGGGACGCTCGCGGGCTCGTCGTTGCGGATGGACCGGGCGGTGGCCAACGCCGTGGCCTGCGGCGTCTCGATTGCCGACGCGGTGGCGGCAGCCACTAGGATTCCGGCGGACCTGATCGGCAGGCCGGACCTCGGCAGGATCGCGCCGGGAGCAGCCGCCGACCTGGTCTGGCTGAGTCCGGCCCTGACGACCCGCGCGACCTGGGTCGGCGGGCAGCTTGTCTACACCGATGGTGCGGCCGACACCCTGGCCGCCGTGAACGCGTGAGCGAAGGGGGCCGCTGGCTCGTGGCTGAGGGGAACGGGGTTGCCCCGTCGCTGATGTATCAGGAGATCGCGGAGCAGCCGGAGGCGCTCTCGGCAACGATCTCGTCGCTGCTGCCCCGGCGGTCTGAGGTCGCCAGGCTGGCTGCCGGGACCAAGGCCGTTCTGTTCATAGCCCGCGGGACCTCCGACAACGCCGCGGTGTACGGCAGCTATCTGGTCCAGGTTCACGCCGGGCGGCTGACGTCCCTGGCGTCGCCGTCGGTCGCGACCACGTATCGAGCGCGCGTCGACCTGTCCGGGGTGCTGGCCGTCGCGCTGTCTCAGTCGGGTCGCACCGAGGAGATCGTCGCCACGCTGGAGTGGGCCCGCGACTGCGGGGCGCGGACGCTCGCGGTCACCAACGGCGGCCCGTCGTCGCCGCTGGCCGCGGCGGCTGACCTGGCCCTCGTCACGCTGGCCGGGACCGAGCAGGCGGTGCCTGCGACCAAGACCTTCACCACCGAGCTGGCTGCGCTCGCCGTGCTGGCGCTTGCCCTGGGGGCGCCGCTGGACCCGGGTGAGCTCGCCGCGGTTCCTGACGTGATCGCGTCGATGCTCGCCAGCCCGCCCGATCTTGGCCCGGTCGTGTCTGAGCTCGCGCGTGTGCCCGGTGTCGTCGTCTCCGGCCGGGGCATGGCCTACGCGGCCGCCCTTGAGCTGGCGCTGAAGCTCAAGGAAGCCTGCTACCTGCACGCGATGGGCCTGTCCTACGCTGACCTGCTGCACGGCCCGATCGCCGTGGTCGACGAGCAGACTCCGGCCATCGTGCTCGCCGCCGACTCGGGGCCGATGCTGGCCGGGACCGTGGACCTGGCTGCCCGGGTTCGCGGTGCCGGGGCTGCCGCTTACGGGATCGGTGGCGGCTCGCTGCTGGCCGGGGCCTGCTCCGCCTGGATGCCCGCCCCGGCGCTGCCGGAGTGGCTGGCGCCGATCGGGCTCATCGTGCCTGGCCAGCTGCTGACCGAGGCGCTGGCCCGGCGGCTCGGGCTCGACCCCGACCGTCCCCGTGGCCTCAGCAAGGTCACCCAGACCGACTAGGCTCGTCCGCGCTCCCGGGCCAGGCGTTCCAAGCTAAGGGCCGGTGTTCTCAGCGTTATTCGCTGAGAACACCGGCCTTAACTCCGGGTCTCGCCCGCTAGGACTCGCGGTAGACCTTCCACTGGGCGGCCTGGGCACGGGGGCGCAGGATCATGAGATCCACGTTGACGTGCGCCGGGCGGGTGACGGCCCAGGTGACCGCGTCGGCGATGTCGGCGGCGGTCAGCGGTTCCTTCACCCCGGCGTAGACGGCCGCGGCCTTGTCTGCGTCGCCGTGGTAACGGTTCAGGGCGAACTCGTCCGTCCTGACCATGCCCGGCGCTATCTCGATCACCCGGACCGGCTTGTCGTAAAGCTCCAGCCTGAGCGTCTCTGCCACGCCGTGGACCGCGTGCTTGGCCGCCACGTAGCCGCCGCCGCCCTCGTAGCTGATCAGGCCCGCCGTCGAGCCCATCAGCACGATCGTGCCTGCACCGCTGGTGATCAGCTTCGGCAGCAGCACCTGGATGATGTTCAGGGCGCCGAGCACGT
>JASIGS010000545.1 GCA_030052355.1 Streptosporangiaceae bacterium
CCACACGAGGCCGTGACCGGCTTGATCCCTGGCCCGGTCAGCACGACCTGCACGTCGTGCCCGGTAGCCAGTGCCGCGGCGATGGCGGCGGCTACCGGATATCCCGCCGCGTTCGCGAGCCTGAACTGCACAGTGTTCCCACGGGCCGATCTGACGATCGCCGCTCCCTGGCGCACTCCGCCGTACTCGCTGAAGCCGTACAGGACCGTGTAGCTAGCGGTCACCGGCGCAGCCTGGCCGGTGCCCGCCACGCTCGTTGCACCCGAGCACGTGGCGGTGAACGGTCCGACGCCGTGCGTGCCTGTGGTCGTGACCTTCAGGTCGGCGTCGGTGGCGACCCCAGACACGCTGTCGGCTGTCACACACCCGGCTGCCGGAACAGCCCCGAGGACGTAGCGTGCACCGCTGGCGACCCCCTGGACGGACACAACGGGCCGGGACGTATCGACCTCCACCGTGTAGGTGGCATGACCGACATTCCCCGCCAGGTCCGTGCAGCTCGCCTGCAGCGTCACGGTGCCGTTCTGCCCGGTCGTGCTCGTCTGCTGGCAGTCCGACGCGACGATGGTGCCTGCGTCTGTCCAGTTCCAGGTGACCGTCACGGCGGAGACGTACCAGCCGTCCTGGCCGAGTGTTCCGGCGGTGACAGCGGGCGCCGCCACCGGCGGCGTCGTGTCGAGCGGGCTGAAGCAACCGTCGTCGTACGCGTTGGAGTTGGTTCCGTCCGGGCACGTCGTGTCGAGCCAGTAGGTACCGGTGAAGGTCGCTGTGGCCGTACCCGTCGCGTTCAGCAAGTCGGCGTCGTCGAGCGTTGCGTAATCCAGGTTCGCATCGGTCAGGTCAGCGCCGGCCAGGTCCGCGCTGGTCAGGTTGGCTACCTTCAGGTCCGTGCCGGTCAGGTCAAGGCCGGCCAGATCCGCATCAGCGAGGTCCGCGCCGCCAAGGTACGCACCGGGACCGACGAGGTAGCCGGCCACAATCGACCAGTCGGGCGGAAGCGACGCGGGAGTCGTGGTGAGCTCTGCGGACTCGACGCCGCTCAGTGTCGCCGTGCCCATCTGCGCGCCACTCAGGTTGGTGTCTACCAGGACGCTATCGCTCAGGTCAGCGCTCGACAGGTCCGCGTCGGACAGGTCCGTCGCGTTAAAGTGCGAGCCGGTTGCGTTGGCCCCGGACAGATCGGCCGATGACAGGTCGGCGGATCCCAGGTAGGCATAGCTCAGGTCGAGGCCCGCAAGGTCGGCTCCGGAAAGCTGAGCGTCCTCGAGCGAAGCTTCCGGGCCTATCAGGTACCCGGCGACAACCGACCAGTCTGCGGGCAGGCTGGCTGGCGTGCCGGTGACCCCGCCGGAGAGGACCAGGGTTAGCGTCGCGGTCGCCAGATCAGCACCGGACAGGTCGGATCCGGTCAGGGTAGCGTCGTCGAGGTTGGCGTCTGAGAGGTCGGCGGCAGCCAGATCCGCGCCGGTGAGGTTGGCACCAGACAGATCGGCACCAGACAGCTCGGCACCAGAGAGACCGGCATCAGGCAGCGAAGCGTCGGGACCGATGAGGTAGCCGTTGACGTCGGACCAGTTCGTCGGCAGCGACGCTGGTGTACCGGTGATGTTGCCGGAAGCAACACCGGTCAACGTCGCCTGGCCAAGCTCGGTGCCGCTGAGGTTGGCTCCGGCCAGCTGGGCGGACGGCAGGCTGGCGGTGGTCAGGTCGGCGCCGGACAAGTCGGCGCCGGACAGGTCGGCCTCATCAAGCGCGGCCGACGAGAGATCGGCTCCGGACAGGTCGCAGTCCGTCAGGTTCGCCGAGTCCATGGTCGCCGACGACAGGTCGGCTCCGGACAGGTCGACGCCCTCGACATCCGAGCTCACCAGGTACGCGGTCGGCCCGATGAGGAAGCCGCCGTCTATGACCCAGTCCGCCGGAAGGGCCGCGGGCGTACCGGTGATGCCGCCCGACTCTGACTCGACGTTCGTCAGCGTCGCGCCGGTCAGGTTCGCGCCGGTGATCGTGACGCCGCCGACCTCCGCGTCGAACAGGCTGGCATCGGTCAGGTTGGCGTCAGTGAGGTTCGAGCCGGTCAGGTCGGCCGGTATGAGCGCGCCCGACAAGTTCGCGCCGGAGAAGTTCACATCTTCGAGCAGTTCTTGCCGACTCTGGCCGCTCAGGGTCGCATCGGACAGGTCGGCCCCCTCGAGGTCCGCGCCGGACATGATCGCGTTGTCGAGGTTGCAGCCGCTCCAGTCGACGCCAGGCGACGGTGCGGGAGTTACCGCGCCGGTCGTCTGGTCGACGGTCGGGCAGGTAACGGCGGCGGTTGCGGCCGATGCCGTTATGGCACCGCCGCCAGCCAATGCGATCGCGCTCAGCACGGTAATCAGAGCGCCGACGACCGATTGACGACGTCTCACGGCTGCTCCCGCTGTGCGGACGCCAATGCACCAAAGCCGGACGGCGCGGGCAACGGCGACTGCCTACATTTAACTGCAATGTCGGCAAATCCACCAGGTCAAACGGCCATAGACCGCACCGGTCAAAGCCATGGCCGCGACAGGCCGGCAGGGTGTCGCGGTGCGGAGGGCCCGGGCTGGCGATGAACCGCTAGTGGCCTACGGCCAGCTCGACGATCTTGAGGATGACCAGCACCATCGCCACGGCAAGGTAGAGCCGCATCGCGCTC
>JASIGS010000066.1 GCA_030052355.1 Streptosporangiaceae bacterium
CGAAGGGAGGAACTGTGCCAAGTAAGGGCGAGCGGATGCTGCAGCAGAAGGTTAGCAGCGGGATCGCTCGCGGCTTCTTTCTGAATGGCGCGCTTCGCCCAATCATTCGGCATTATGTGCATCCTAAGATCATCGGCTTGGAGAATCTCGAGGGCCAGAACCCGCCGCTGATACTTGCGGCGAATCACTCCAGTCACATGGACACGCCGCTCATCTTGAACAGCCTGCCCAAGGACCTGCGCCGCCGTACCCTGGTCGCGGCTGCCTCCGACTACTTCTTCGCCAGCCGCCTGATGGGGCTGTTTGTCTCCGTCGCGATCGGCGCCGTTCCCATGGAGCGGCGCGTCGCGAGCAAGCAGTCCATGGAACAGGTGGATCAGTTGCTGGCGGAGAAGTGGTGCCTGGTCATGTACCCGGAGGGCAGCCGGACGCTGGACGGGCGGCTGTACAAGGGCAAGACCGGCATCGCCAGGCTCGCGCTTTCGGCTAACGTTCCGGTCGTTCCCGTCGGCATCGTAGGATCCTACGGCGCCATGCCAGCCGGGCGGTCCTGGCCGGTCGCCGGGCAGGTCGAGGTGCACTTCGGCAAGCCGCTGACGTTCGAGCGCTACAGCCTCGGCGCGGCGAACCAGCTGGTGCTGCGAGCGATCACCGACCAGATCATGTACGACATCATGGCGCTGACCGGCCTTTCCTACGTCGACGAATACGTGAGCGCGGCCAAGGCGCGGCAGTCGCGCGCGGCCAGGGCGCAGCAGCGAGAGGCTGAGGCAGCGGCCGACGGCGCCGACGAGGCGGCCGGTGCCGGGGAGTCGATCAACACCGCGGAGCAGGGGGCCGGCGGGTCCCGCGACGCTTCGGCCGGCTAGCGCCGGGGCCTTCTAGTCGCGATCGCGAATCCAGTGCGGCCGCCCGAAAATGCGGCCCAGTGTGTCGTGCAGGTTGTGTCCTGAGTCCGCCAGCGCATCCACGTGGTAGACCGGCGGTCCGCTCGGCGGCTGCAGGCTGGCGGCCGCCGCGTCGTCGAGCCCGGTCTGGATGTGGCCCCTGGTGATCTGCTGCACGCTGTCGGCGTCGATGAAGCGCAGGCCAGCGTGCGTGCTGATCACGATCCCGTCGAAGATATCGAGCTCCGGCACCTGCAGGACGTGCTCCAGCTTCCCTATCTCGGTGCCCGAGCTGCTGAGCACGGGAGTACCGAGGACCGCAGCCTCGTACGAGACAGGAGTTTCGTCGGTCATACTGACACCTTGCCTACGCGAGCCCGATTGCCGGCCGATCCGGCGCTGGATGTTGAAAAGAGTAGCAGCAGCATGTCTAAACCGCGCAGCCTCACCCGCCACAGCGGTATCGCAACGCCCTTCGGCGGTTCGCAATGCGAATACGCGAGTATAAGTATTCGCATTTCCGAGTGATTATCGAAGGCATAGCCCGGTCAATTAAGGCGACGCTGGCAGGCACATTTCCCGCGAGCATGCGCACTGCCCGCTGCGGTTAGATCGGAGCGTTCGCAGCGGCGCATGACACGCTGCCGTCTGGGCCAACCCGGCCGCTAGCCGAGTCAGCGGCGCAATGCCGAGCACGCGATGTAATCTCGGCACCATAGGCCAAGCTCCGTATACCAGGCAGGGAGCGCAACGACATGAGTCTCTTCCAGCGCGCGCACGACATCGTCGCGGCGAAGGCGAACAAGGCGCTCGACGCCGCCGAGAACCCCAACGAGATGCTCGACTACTCCTACGACCAGATGCTCGACCACATCACCCAGGTTCGCCGCGCGCTGGTCGACATCACCGCGTCGAAGAAGCAGCTCGAGCTGCAGGAGCAGCAGCTCCAGCACTCGGTGGACCACCTCAACGACCAGGCCAAGGCGGCGCTGGCGCAGGGGCGGGAGGACCTGGCGCGCGAGGCGCTGTCTCGCAAGGCCGCGGCCCAGCAGCAGATCGACGGCCTGGAGCCGCAGCGACAGCAGCTGGATCAGGAAGAACAGAAGATGGAGCAGACCCTGAACGCGCTGCAGCAGCGCGTGAACACCTTCCGTTCGCAGAAGGAGGTCATGAAGGCGCAGTACACGGCGGCATCGGCCATGACCTCGGTGAACGAGGAGGCGTCCGGGATCTCCAAGAGCCTGAACGACTCGGGCGCCGCGCTGCAGCGCGCCCAGGACAAGATCGCGAACATGCAGGCAAGGGCGGACGCCACGGACGAGCTGCTGCAGTCCGGCGTGCTCGAGGACGTCGGCGGCGGGACCGACGACATACAGCGCGAACTCGACGAGGCGAGCGCCAGCTCGGACGTGGACAAGCAGCTCGCCGCGCTCAAGGCCGAGATCGGCAGCGCGCCAGCCACCCCAGAGCTGCCTGCTGGAAGCTGACCAGCGCCGCTAGCATTCGGTGGTGTGGGCTTCCTTTGACTGTGAGCTGACCTAGCGGGCCGCGGTCCGCCTTCCTCGTCTATCCGCAGGCAAACGACGAGGAAGGAGGACCGATGCTGTCCGCACGCA
>JASIGS010000546.1 GCA_030052355.1 Streptosporangiaceae bacterium
GCGACGCGCTGCATCCAGCTGCCGGTGTTGGAGACGACCTGCCCGGCGGCGAACAGCCGGTAGTTGCGGGTCCGCAGCGAGCCGAACGTCCGGCCTCGCCCCGGGGGTCCGGGGGTTGTCTCCCGGGCGGGCAACAGCGGGGGTCCGGGGGTCGTCCCCCGGGCGGGTAGCTGCTGCGTCAGGACTGGCTCAGCTTCTCCAGGATCGGAGCCGCCGCGCGCAGCGTCGCCCGCTCCTGCGGGCTGAGGTCCCGCAGGCGCTGCGCCAGCCAAGCCTCCCTCAGCAGTCGTGACTGCTGCACGACCTCCTGGCCGTGCGCCGTGGCGGTGAGCACGACCTGCCGTCTGTCCGTCGGGTGCGGCGCACGCGTCACCAGACCGCGTTCCTCCAGCACGGCGACCACGCGGGTCATCGACGGCGGCTGCACCTTCTCGTGCTCGGCGAGCTCGCCGGGCGTCATTGCGCCGCGTCTCTCCAGCGTCGCCAGCGCGGCGAGCTGGGTATCGGAGAGGTCTGGTTCCGGGCCCTTCGCCCGTTCCGCGCGCAGCCGGCGCGTGAGCCTGCTGATCGATATCCGCAGGGATGCGGCTAGGCCCGCTTCCGATCTGGTTAGCTGTGGCGTCGTCATCTTCTTTAGCCTGAGTCATTAGTCTTGCTAACTATGGACGGCGTCGAGCTATTCCATCTCACAGCCAGCGCGCACAGCGGGTACGCGCATAGTCGCATGGCCAGACTCGCGGCGCCGCCCGTCCGCCAAATCCGCTGGCCATGCAGCGGAAGAAACCGGTCCCTAGGCTAACCTGGCCCACGTGAGCCGCACGCTACGCCCCGCCCCGCCTCCGCAGGAGGGGAACGACCTCGTCGTCACCACGTCGATAACGGCCGCCTGGGCGGTGGCCCTCGTGGTGCTGATCGTGGTGCGCGACCAGCTACCGGCCGCAGACCGGTGGTGGATCTGGGTCGCGGCATTCGGCTGCTTCATGGGACTGTTCGGGCTCGCCTGGGTGCCACACATCAAGCGCTCAAGGGAACGCGCCGCCCGGCGCGGCACGGCGGCAGGGCGAGACGCCACGCCGACTGACGGCTCGCCGGCGGGCTAAAGCCTTACGACTCGTGGTCGAGAGACTCGAAGACCGTGTCCGCCAGCGAGACTCCCGGCATGTCGACCAGGTCGTAGCCGATCTCGTCGATGACCGGCGCCAGGGCGTGCGGGCCCGCGCCGCCGGACAGCACCTCGGAATGCGCACCGCAGCCGTGGTCGAGTGACACAACCCGGCCGTCGTCGGGAGCGTATTCGTTGGCGCAGATGCCGAAGACGCGGCCGAGAGGGCTAGCCATGGCGACCAGGAAGCCGCAGGTTGCGCACGGCCCGGGGGCTGCGCGCGCGAGTGGCGTGCCCGGTCCGTGGTCACTGGAGTACCACCGGACGGCAGTGCCGTCGCGGCCGATCGCCGACAGAGCTCTAGGCCGGCCAGCCTCCGCCGCTTCCGGGTTGGCGGGCCCTGCGGGCGCTCCGGCCAGCGCGCCGACTTCTTCCCAGCACACCGCGTCGTCCCAGTCCAGCAGCCCGTCGTCGCCCTGGAGGGCCGCCACGGGTACCAGGCGCTCGTCGTCGGGGGCGGCGGGCATCAAGTCCCCCACACCCAGGTCCCCCGGCCGGACCCGCTCGCTCCAGGGCACCCACGGAGGCGCCAGCAGGGCCTGCGGACCGGGAAGCAGCACAGCCTCGCTGACGGTGACCGCCTTGGCGCGCGACGCGCGGGTGACGGTGACGGCCCAGCGCCATCCGGTGTACGCGAGGTCCAGGCAGTCGAACAGGTGGGTGACAACCCTGTCGTCGTCAGCGCGCAGGCCGAGGTGCTCACCGACGCTGACGCTGCCGGCGAGGTCCGTCGCGGCGTCGCGAGCCAGGTCGACCGCCTGGGCACACGCCTCATCCACGGTGGCTACGCGAGTACGCACTGGGCTCACGGTAAGTAATTGTTCCTCATCTGGCAATGTGCACGCCCGATCACGCCCGGTAACTTCGGGTCGCGACGCGGGCGGGCTGTATTGTGCAGGCCCGGAGAAGCAGAATACTTGAGGCATGGGAGTAGAGGCGGGGGAACGGGCGGACCGCGCGGAGCGTGCCAAGCGGGCCGGCCGCACGGTCCTGACTGCCTCTCAGTACGCCGCTCGTGGCGGTGCAGCGGCCGCCCGCGGCACCGGCCGGCTCGTGCACCGGCTCAGCAGCGCACAGGGGGCCGGGCGCACCGGCCTGTCGAGCTTGATCGAGCTGACCGCAGCCGGCAGCATCGGCGACGCCTTCGTCACGATCGCCCTCGCGGATACGTTGTTCTTCAGCGCATCGCTGAACGCCGCCCGCAGCCGCGTGGTCCTAGCACTTTTGATCACGATTGTTCCTTATGCGGCACTCGCGCCACTGATCGGACCGCTGCTGGACCGTGTGCAGCAAGGCAGGCGCTACATCCTGATGGGTACTCTGCTCGCCCGCGGGCTGCTCTGCTGGGGCATGGCCGGCGCCGGCGCGGTAACCCTGCTGCCAGCGGCCTTCGGCGTGCTCCTGCTGCAGAAGGTGTACGCGGTGACCAAGGCCGCGGTCACGCCGCGGCTGCTGCCACGCGAGATCACGCTGGTCACGGCCAACGCCAGGGCCAACCTCGGCTCGCTGATCGCTACCTCGCTTGGCGCGGTGGTTGCCGTCGGCATCGATGCCCTGATGGGCGGCGGCTCTGGCGGTGCCGCGTGGGTGCTCCGGGTCGGCACGTTCGTCTACCTGGCCGCCATGGCCATCGGCCTGCGACTTCCCAACACTGTGGACGCCATCGAGCAGGTC
>JASIGS010000547.1 GCA_030052355.1 Streptosporangiaceae bacterium
GACGCTGCCGCGACCGTCAGGGCGCGCGGCGGGGTGCCGGACGACCGGCTCGTGGGCGACGTCGGCGGCGCCGCCGAATACCTGCGCGGGCTCGACGGGTCGAACGGCAAGGTCGGGGTCATCGGGTACTGCTCGGGCGGCCGCCAGTCGTTCCTCGCCGCGTGCAGCCTGCAGCTCGAGGCGGCCGTCGACTGCTACGGGGCAAGCATCGTGCATCCGCCCGCCGAAGGGATGCCCCTGAAACTGGAGCCGATCGTCGGCATGGCCAAGGACCTTTCCTGCCCGCTGCTCGGCCTGTTCGGCGAGGAGGACAAGTACCCCACGCCCGAGGAGACCGCCGAATTGTCCGAGGTGCTCGACGAGCTGGGCAAGCCGCACGAGTTCCACACCTATCCCGGCGCCGGCCACGCGTTCTTCGCGGTGAACCGGGTCGCCTACCGGCCGGAGGCCGCGAACGACGGGTGGGAGAAGATCTGGGACTTCTACGGCCGCTACCTGGCCAGCTAGCCAACCACCCAACCCCCGAGGAGGACGACCGCATGTGCACTTACACCACCGAGCAGATCAAGATCAGCGGAAGCGGGAAGGGCGCGGCTGGCTGGTTCTCGGTCACCGACGCGACCGTCTACTTCGACCACCCGGTGCACGCGATGGCCGAGCACACGCTCAACATCGACTTCGCCAACCCCGGCCGCGGCCCGTCCGCTCGGGTGGCTGTGGAGCTAACGGCCGAGTCGGCCGTCGCGCTTGCCGAGGCGATCCAGGCGGCGCTCGCCGCGGTGCCAGCCGCTCTGGTCTGACCGCCCGGCCACCGTCACCGGCCCGCGCGCTCAGCGCCCGGGGCCTAACCGTGCGAACCGGCCGACCGGAACGGGTTTTCGAGTCGGCCTCTCCGTGCCACGATCGAGGGATACCCCGGGTCGGGCGGGAGGCGCACGGTGAAAATCAGGGTCGAGCGCGACGTTTTCGGCGAGGCTGTGTCGTTCGTGGCGAGGGCGCTGGCGACGCGGCCGGTCGTGCCGGTCCTGTCCGGCATCCTGGTCCAGGCTGACGAGGACGCGCTCACCCTGTCCTGCTTCGACTATGAGGTCTCCGCCAGGGCTGTCATCGAGGCCGAGGTGCAGGAGCCGGGCACGGAGCTGGTGCCCGGCCGGCTGCTCGCCGAGATCGTCAGGAACCTGCCGCCGGAGCAGGCTGAGGTCACGACTGCAGCCGGCATGCTGGTGGTCAGCTGTGGCAGCGCGGAGTTCGCCCTGGTGACGCTGCCGGTCGAGGAATACCCGATGCCACCAGAGCCGCCGGCCGTGGCCGGCTCCGTCGACGGTGGCGCGCTCGCCGCCGCGGCGGCTCAGGTGGTCCCGTCGGCCAGCCATGACGACACGCTGCCGATGCTGACCGGTGTTTGCCTGGATTTCGACGGCGCGGCGATGACGCTCGCGGCAACGGACAGGTACCGGATGGCGGTCAGGACGCTGCGGTGGGAGCCGGCCGATCCAGGGATGAAGGCGTCGGTGCTCGTTCCCGCCAGGACCCTGGCGGAGGTAGCCAGGACCATGCCGTCGGGTGAGCCGGTCGCGATCGCGTTCAGCCAGCAGGCAGGCGCGGCCGGGCCGCCGGACGGGATGATCAGCTTCGAGGGCGGCGCGCGCCGGCTCACCGCGAGGCTGATCGGGTCGGAGTTCATCAAGTACGCCTCCAGGTTCCCGGCCGCCTTCGACTGCAGCGCCGAGGTTCCGCCCGCGCAGTTCATCGAGGCGGTGCGCAGGGTGTCCCTCGTGGCCGAGCGGGCGACCCCGCTCAAGCTCGCGTTCAAGCGGGACCTCGTCGTCGTCGAGGCACGCACCGACGGCCGGGCACGCGGCGTCGAGTCCGTGCCGGCCCGGCTGTCCGGCGCTGAGCAGGTGATCTCCTTCAACCCGCAGTACCTGCTCGACGGCCTGGCGGCGGCTGCGGTGTGCGGACAGGCAAGGCAGCCCGCGCCCGGCGACGATGCCGGTCAGGAAGCGGGCCGGATCCGGCTGCAGTTCACGAGTCCGGCCAAGCCGGCCCTCATCACCTGGACGGGCGAGCCGCGGTCTGACGAAGATCAGGATTTTTCTGGGAACGAGTCGTCCCAGCCGACTGCCGTAGCGCCGCCAGCCCGTCCGGGGCCGGTCGGCCGGCACGCTGAGGCCGGTCCGGCCGCGTTCCGCTACCTGTTGGTACCGCTCCGGGTACCCGCTTAGCGGTCTGCCTGACCGTCAGGGTGTTACCCCTAGCGGCGCCTGCCGTGGCGGCCGCCGAAGATCCGGCGGAGCAGGCCGCGGATGATCGAGAAGATCGCGACCAGCAGGCCCAGGCGGCCGCCGAGCGGGAACCTGAAGAACGCCAGCGCGTCGAACACGATCAAGTAGCTGGCCAGCGCCGCGAGGAGCGTCATGACTCCGGCCAGGTGCCGCCCGGGGTGGGCGCGGTACTCCGACCGTGAGCCGCCTTCCCCCGACCACTTGTAGCGGTAGCCGGATGTCCGTGAGGCCGGCAGCTGCCCGCCGTACGAGCGGGCGTGCGGCAGGTCGGCGGTGAGCTGAGCGAGGTCGTCCTGTGTCTTGGCCGCGAAGGCGGCGTCGAGCCGCTGGTTGAATTCCTCGGCGGTCAGCCGCCCGCGCGCGAAGTGCTCGCGCAGCTCAGCGGCGACGGCCTCGCGCTCGGCGTCGCCGACGCGCAAGCTCGGTTGCGTGGCCATATGCCCTCCGCCCATGGGCCGCGATGGATGAAGAAACGATATGTCGCGAAGGCGGTTGTCGCAACCACTGGCGCGGCGACCGCGGGTGACGCCCGTTAGTTCAGGAAGTAGCTGGCCCCGCCGGTCTGCGGGTTGGTGACCATGGCGGGCACGGATATGGCGCCAGCGTGCGCGAACACCAGGGTCAGGGTTATCTCCGTCCCGGCCTTCATCTTGCCCGAGTCGGTGATGAGCAGGTGTGAGGCGTTCGGCTGGAGCCGGAGGAAGGTGTCGGCCGGTATCCGGATCGACGTCACCGTCCGCATCAGCGTGCCGTCACCGGTGGTGGGGGACCGCAGCGCGACGTGCCCGCCGACGCTGATACTCGCGGAGATCAGCGTGTCGGCTGGACCGCTGTTCGAAACGTCGACGTAAGCGTCGGTGACCCCGGCGGAGTTCGGGTAGGTGACCTGCGCCGAGCTGAGCGTGATCTCCGGGCCTGGCCGCGGCGCCGACCAGGAGCAGCCAGCCACCACGGCGCCCGCCAGTACGGCCACCGCCAGCGGGCTGATGCGGCGCATTCCCACCATGCTGATTTACCTCACGTTCGTCCGTGCCTGAGGATACTCTCAGGCCGCTGACGCGTTGCTGACCGCGGGGGGACGACCTCCGACGCGCGTGTTAACAGCCCGTGAGGCTGGTTCGTGGCCCTTGCCCCTGTCCCTGCTGGCGCTGTCTGCCTGGCGCCGGTCCGGCGCGGCGGTCGGGCCGTCCTGGTTGGGTGACCTGTGCAGTTGGCGCCGTGTCGCGAAACTCGAGGGTGCCTGTGCCGATTGGGCATAAGATTCCCCGAGTATGTCTTCG
>JASIGS010000548.1 GCA_030052355.1 Streptosporangiaceae bacterium
CGGTCAGAGACCGGGCTCCGCGGTCGAGATGTCGTAGTTCTGGCCCCAGTACCACTGCGTGGCGTTCGAGCCAGGCACGAGGTGCGGGACCCCGGTCGGGTCGGCGATCCACCAGCGCACCTGGTGCTGCATCCACGTCGGCAGCGTGGCGACCGACGCCTGCACCTGCGGCCACTCGGACTGCATGGTGTACAGGACCGCGGTCGTGTGCGGGTCGGCGGTCAGCTTCTCGCTGACCCAGGTCGCGGCCATCGACGGCGTGGCGTCGCCCGGCTCGATGTCGAGCGCCTGCGCGTTGGGGTCGGTGCCCTGGGTGTCGATCCACATCACGTTCCGGCCGGCCACCTGCGAGGCGGGGACCGCGAACGGGCCGGTCGCGTACGTCGCGACCTCGTGGTGCGACGGGATCGCCGTCGGCGTGGTCGAGTCGAAGATGAGGAACGGCTTGTTCCACGCCTTGCTGTGCGACGCCGCCGTGGCCGGCCGGGCCGTGCGGCTGGCGGACGCGGTATGCGCCGCAGCCGTCGCGTGCTGCCCGCGGCCCGACCCGACGGTCACCGCTGCCTGCTGCTGGGCAGGCACGGTGTGCGGGCTGGCGGAATTGGAGCCCGCCGGCCGGGTGCTCGCGGATGCGGGCGCGCTGGCCTGACCCGGCGTCGCGACGCTGGCGTGCACGGCCGGGTTGCTCGCCGCGCTGGCGACGGTCGCCGGTCCGCCCGTCAGGCCGAGGCCGAGACCGAGGCCGAGGCCGGTTGCCGCTACCGCGGCCGCCGATCCGATGGCCATGCCGGGGTGCATCCGTGCGAGCTCGTATGTCTCGCCGGCACGGATCCGCGCGGTGCCGTAAGCCTGCGTGGCACGAGGCCGCGCAACGCGGTAAGCGTCGGTGGCATGAGTCCGCGCGGAACCGTAAGCCGCAGTGGCACGAGTCCGTATAGAGCGGTATATGTCGTCGAATTGATGGCGTACTGAAGTCATGGGGGGTTCAACCTCTGGTCGTGCGCTTGGGGGGCGCTCGGCGGGCACTCAGGGCACTGCCGGCCGGTGACCTGCACCTGGGGCTGCGGCAGAGCGCGCGGATGAGTCGCGGGTCAAGGCGACGCGTTGCTTCGGGGGCAACTACCATCACACGCCTGGGTGCGTTCGGTTACTGTCTGTTAACAACGAGTAACCGAAGACTTATGCCCGGAAACCTGTGAGCTGCGTCACATGGAGGTTTCACCCGCGCGACCGCGGGAAGACTGCCGCACCACGGCCTGGGCTCAGCCGGTGGCCGCGATGACGGCGGTGTAGACGCCCAGGCCAAGCAAGATGACCGCGGTGATCCTCCGGACCCACGCCACCGGGACAAAGCTCAGGCTCGTGGCGCCGACCGTCACCGCGATGGCTGACACCGTCCAGACGCCGAGCGTCGCGCCGGCGAATACCAGCACCGGGTTGTACCTGGCGGCGAGGTTAGCGGTCGTGATCTGGGTTATATCGCCCCATTCAGCGAGAAAGATGACCACGAACGCGGTGGACGCGACCTTCAGGAAGGACGCGTCGCGGTCCGGTCCGCGCTGCGCCGCCTCGCCGTCGGCGTCGTCCTGGTCGCTGCCGCGCAGGCTCGACCACCCGAGATACGCCGCTGCGAGCACGAATATTCCGGCGACCACGCCGTCGACGACGGTATGGGGCAGCCGTGCCAGCAGCTGGCCGACGGTGACGGCGATGGCCATCTGCACCGCAAACGCAGCCGCACATCCGGCCCACACCCAGGTGGCGCGGTAACGCGTTCCGAGCACCAAAGACGCGAACATCGACTTATCCGGCAATTCAGCCAGGAAGGTCAGCACGAAAGCGGTGCCGATGACGCCGGCGTACTGCAAAGCCCTGCTCTCCAGTCGGGTCTGCTACCGACCGGGATTTCGCGCGAGACCTCGGCCGGATCTCTCAACAGCCGAAGGTCTTGTCCGCCGCTCAACGCGACCCGGCTGGCCGGGCGCGTAAGCGCCGGGTATGGCGGCCAGCCGACGGAAGGACTACTCCCCTTCACGAGCAGTATATCGGTCATCAAGCGCCGGCTCTCGGTAACTGGGTGCCGCGGTTACGCGTAACATGGGCCGGTGGCCGATACAAGGACCTGCGACCGCTGCGGGGAGACGTTCACGCCGCGGCGCGAGCACGCCCGGTTCTGCTCCGCACGCTGCCGCGTGGCGTGGAACCGGGCGAACAGCTATGACCCTGCCGACGAGCTCAGTGCGCTGCAGTGGTCCGTCACCGCGATGAGCGACATGGCGAGCCGGCTTCCGAGGACGAGCGGGCTGGACAAGCCCCGGGCCCTCGGCGTGATCGGCGAAGCAGTCTGGCTGGTCACCATCGTGGACGCGACGCTTGTCCGCCATCATCCCGAGGCGTATGACCGCGTTCTCGAGGAGTCAGAGCCCGCTGAGCGCGAGCTGATCGAGGGCACCCTGGCCGGGCTGAGGTTCGTCCGCAACCGGATCGGACTCGACTCCGACCTTTCCGATCTCGTCCGGGCCAGCGACGCCGGCCACGGCGCCAGCGCGGGACGCGTCGCCAGCTGGGACTGGCGCCCCGCCCCAAAGCCGCGACTCGACTGCCTCTCGGAGCGCGGGCAAGAGTGGGAGATGGCGCGTTACCGGGCCTACCAGGACCGGCTGGCGGGTGCTGCGGTATGCGAGACGTTCGGCCGGGCCGCCTCGTTCCTGCAGCGAGCTGCCGAACAGGCGACGTTCGCACTCCCCTGACGCCGGGTCACCACCACTGCGCGGGAGGCTTCGGCCGACGCGGAACCGGAAGAACCCGACACCTGCGCAGCGACGGGAGCTAAGCGCCATACTTGCTGTTGGGAAACTGGCGCCCGGGACGGCGCCGACTTGACGGCGGAGGATCGCGGTCGGTTGGATTCCGGCGTGCGGTCGCGCGCTGTCTGCCCGGCTACACGCAGGGACCTTACGGCGCTCGACGGCTGATGGGCAGCAGATCACCCCTGCGGACTGCTCGGATTTATGTTGCTAATCGGGATCTATGCCCTAGCGTGACTTAACGTTGACTTGATCCCGTTCAGGGAAGGAACCTTCTATGGGCCTGTGGACCACGAGCGACCCGGTCGAGCGGGACGGCGACGGCGCCGCAGGCATGACGGCTGGCGGTCAGCAGCTTCGGGAGGCCATGCACGTGGCTGTGCAGGGACGGGTCGCGGCGGCCACGGTGCTGGCGATCGCGCGGTACACCAGGTGGCTCGAGCCGGAGATGCTCGGCCTTTCCCGCCTGGTCGGGCCCGGCAGCGTCTGCATTGACGTCGGCGCCGCCGCAGGCCTTTATACCCTTCCGCTGTCGCGGCTGGCCGGACCGTCCGGTGTGGTGCACAGCATCGAGCCGCTGCCGTTTGCCTGGCCGGTGTGGAACCGCGTGCTGCGTGTGCGCACGTTCCCCAACGTCCGCCACCACGCCCTCGCCGTGGGATCCGAGCCGGGGACGGCCGACATGAGCGTGCCCATGGGCCGCTACGGCATGGTGACCGGCAGGTCCTTCATCAGCCAGCGATGCCGTGGCCTCGGCTCCAACGCGGAGTTCGCACGGCACATCAGCTACCCGGTGACGGTGGACACCCTGGACGGGATGTTCGCCGGGGAACTGAACCGGCTGGATTTCGTCAAGGTAGACGTCGAGGGCGCCGAACTGCACGTCCTCGAGGGCGGCGAGAAAATCATCGATGAGTTCAAGCCCACCATGCTGATCGAGATCGAGGCCCGCCACACGGTCAGGTACGAGTACGAGCCGAAGGACGTCGTGGGCTGGCTGACGGACCGCGGCTACTCCATGTACACCTGGCACGAGGGCTGGCAGAGCGCCAGCGCGGTCACCGCGCAGACGCGCAACTACCTGTTCCGTCATCGCGAGCTGCCACCTCTCGCGCGGCAGTTACCGGTTGCCGATGCCGAACAGCCTTACCCCGTTGTGCCAGAGGACGCGCCGCAGCCAGTCGTCGCCGAGCCCGAGCTGGGCGAGCCCGTCGACCTGAGCCGCGAACGCGTGCGGAATCGTCGGGAAGTCCGACCCGAACACGATCCGGTCGCCCAGCGCTGCCACGCGGTCGGCGAGCCACGCCGGAGCCGGAGCAAGGTACGGCGGATCGGTGAAGACCATGGCCGTGTCGAGCCAGACGCCAGGGTGTTCCTCGGCCAGCGTCACGAACTCCTCGTAGTCGGGGGCGCCGAGGTGCGCGATCACCAGCCGTAGCCCGGGGAAGCGGCCGAGCAGCCGCCTGACCGGCGCGGCGCCGCACCACTGCGCGTTCCCCGAGCCGTCCGCGACGGCGCCCGCGTGCAGCACGACGGGCGTGCCCGCCTGCTCCAGCTGCGCCCAGGCGCTGTCCAGCCGTGGGTCGGTCGCGTCGAAGCCGCCCACCTGCAGGTGCACCTTGGCGCAGCGCGCCCCGGCCCGCAGGCAGCGCGCGGTCTCGGCGGCCACGCCCGGCTCCGGGTAGATCGTGAACGACCCGATGACGGCCGGCTCGGCGGCCGCCATCGCCAGCGTGTGGTCGTTGAGGAACCGGAGCATGCCCGGCCGGTGCGGGTACGCCAGCGCGGTGTGGTGCCGGACGCCGGCCCGCGCCAGCGCCGCCAGCCGCTCTGGTGCGGGGGCGCGGTAGGTCACCGGCCAGGGCGGCGACAGGCGGTCGAACCAGTCCCAGACTGCCTGCTGAAGACGGTCGGGCATGAAGTGGACGTGCGCGTCGACTATCCCGGGGACGCCGAGAGCCGCCAGGAAGGCGGGAACGTCGTCGTCTGTCATCGTCAGCAGGCTAGGCCATGTGCTTGAGGTCCTGGCGGCCCGGACTGGCGCCATCCGACCTGCTCATCTCCGTTGACCATGGCGGCACGCCCGGCCAGGCTGGACGTAGCCTGATGCCGTCGTGGCAGACAGACCGGGATCAGCAATGCCGGAGGAACCGTCCAGGCAACGTGCAGGTCGCATTCCTACGCTCGGGGGCGACGCAGGGAACGGGAAGGAACAATAGTCGTGCGTGGAAACATGCAGGTCGCCTACCGCGGGGCCAACTATGAGCTCGGCCAGGGCCCGCTCTTCTACGGGATCTGGGCTGCCGGGACGAACGACGAGCAGCCGCTCGAGTGGTGGCCCAAGACGCCTGCCGGGTGGTCAGGCGCGTGGGCCAGGTTCGTCACGATCGAGACGCCGGGGACCATCGGGCCGGTAGGCCAGCCCGTCGCCAGTCCTGTCGCCCAGCCAGCTCCGGCCCCGGCCGGCGCAGCGAGCGAATCCAGCGCCCCAGGCGTCCCCGCCGTGGGCGAGGAGCCCGGTGCGGCGGACGAGTTCGGTGCGGCGGACGAGTTCGGGGTGGACGACGAGTTCGATGCCGACGACGAGTTCGATGCGGACGACGAACCCGATGCGGACGACGAACCCGGCGCGGCCAGCACTCAGGTGCCCGCTTTTGCGCTTTCCGGGGCCTCGTCCGCCGGCGCCTACGGTGCTTCCGGCGGTGCGCCGTCGGCCGGGGGCGACTTCCTGGCTGGCCGGCCCTACGCGGATCCCGTCAGCCCGGCGCGCGCCCGGATCGCGGGCGGCCTGCTGGCGGCCGGGATCGGCGTTGGCCTGGTCGGCTTGTTTCCCGCCTACCTCGCCGGGCACAGCCTCGCTAGCCAGGCTTACCAGCTCGTTCCCCACCTCATCTACTTGCTCGCCTGGGCCGCCGCCGCCGCGCTGATCGCGATGGGAGGCGCACGGCTGCGGGTCGGCGCGCTGCTCGGGGTCGGCACGAGCCTGGTCACGTTCGGCCTCTTCTTCTCCGACGCTGCCGAGGTGATGGCGCACCAGACCACAGCGGGACCTGGCCTCGCGCTCGGCCTCATCAGCTGGCTGGCCTGCGCCGCTGGCTCGGGAATGGCCTTCCGTGTGCTGCGGGATGACGGACCAAGCCGGCCGGTTCGGCACGAGATGGTGGCGGCCGTGACGCTGATCGCCGCCGGGCTCGGTGCCGCGCTGGCGTTCGCGCCCTCCTGGGACAGCTACGTGCTGCACTCGGTCTTCGGGGACAACTTCACGACAACCCAGGGCAACGCCTTCGCCAACCCCGGGCTGGTCATCGTGGGCGAGGTCGCCGTGATGGTAGCGGTAGCGGCTGTGGTGGCTACCGCGGCGCTGTGGCGCCCGCTGCGGCACGGCGGCGTGCTGGTGATCGGCGCGGCCATCCCGCTGGCAGCGCAGGCGATCTCGGCGCTGCTGCAGTTGCAGGTCACGACCCATCCGACCCAGCTCGTCACCCCGGCGCAGGCGGCTGAGTACGGCATCACCAGCGTCACCAACGGCGTCACGCCCCTGTTCTGGGTCTTCTGCGGCTTCGTCGTGACGCTCGGACTGCTGGCGTTCAGGATGCTGATCGTGCACGAACCCGCGGCGCCGGCGACCTATGGCGGCTGGCAGCCGGGTCCGGCAGGCGGCTGGACCGCCGCAGGGGCGACTACGGGTGGAGCTGGCGGCGGCGGATTCGCCACCACGGTCCCGACGGCGCCGGCCGGCCCGGCGGGGGCAAGCTGGCCGTTCTTCTCGCCGCAGCAGGTACAGGCAGGCAGCGGTCAGGTCCCGGGAGCTGGTCACGCCGGTCATGGCGGCGCAGGCGGGAGCCCGGCCGGCCCTGCCGACGCCGCGGGAGCCGCCGGGCACGGCGCCGCTGTGCCGCCGCCCGTTCCGGGCCAGGCCCCCGGCGCGCCGCCGGCGGCGATCTGACCGGGCGCTCCACCGGGTTGTCAGGCCGCATCCAGTGGCGATGGTTATCGGACCCGGTCGGCGGCCTGCCTGAATCGGACCTTAATTCACAACGTCATCCGAATGGTTGTTAAGAACTCCGTTATCTGCGATATTGCCCTGGTACCGGCTCATACGCCGGCCAGGTGGGACGGACGGAGGGACCATGCGACCGGGTAACTTTGCCATCCGGCTGACCGTGAGTGTTCTCGCTACGATCGCGCTCTTAGCCTTCGGTCTGGCGAGCTCCGCTCAGGCCAGCCCGAATCCACGGACCGCGGCACCGCAGGCTAATTGCCCGCCAAATTGCCCGCATGCCGTCTGGAAACTGTCCAAGGATGGAAAGCCATTCAGTGTGGACGGAAAGTGGCATGACTGCGCGAAGGTTTCTCCCACCCCTGGCGAGAACAAGACCTATAACTGCTCGTTCACCGGAAGCGTCAGCAACACCTACTCGGTGACCGTCGGCATTTCAGCGGAGCAGGTAAGCGCGACCGTCGGCTACAGCGTGACGTACGGCACGTCGATCAGTGGCGGAGTCAGCTATACGCCGCTAGATCAGAAAGATACGTACGGCGAGGTCGAGTGGGCAAGCGAGTACTCAGGGCAAAAGCTGCGCGAGAAACTCTATCTGGCCGGGGTCTATCTCGGCACGTGGTACGGATACGCCTACCACTGGGTCCAGCCGGTGACGCAGTTTGTGCCTTCCGGAAAGATAATCCTCGTGTCCGAACACAAGGGTAAGTGGGGCAAGAAGCACTGGAAGTGCAAGAAGACCTGTCCCTAGGGGATTCGTGCGCTGAGCCCAGTCGCAGCGCGGGATGATGACGGGGTGGGAACCCCGAAGGTCATCCAGGAATTGGACGAGGAGAGCTTCCAGGCCCTGTACGGCCGGTGGGATCCCCTCGAGCCCGCGCAGGTCGCCGGGCTGCTTGCCGGGTCCGGCGTCCGCTGGTGGATCGCGGGCGGCCGGGCCGCCCGGGTCGGTGCGAAGCCGCGCCACCACGAGGACACCGACGCCAGCGTCAGGCTCGATGACCTGGGTGCGCTCCGGGCGCACCTCAAGGACTGGCACCTGTGGGAGGCGCACGCCGGGACACTGCGCCCGCTGCTGCCCGGCGATGACCTGACGCAGCAACGGCAGCAGCTGTGGCTGCGCCGCGACGCCGCGCACCCGTGGCGTCTGGACATCCTGCTCGAGCGCAGCGGAGACGACGAGTGGGTGTACAAGCACGACGAAAGCGTCCGGCTGCCGTGGCATCGGGTTCTGCAGAGTGTCGATGGCGTTCGCTACCTGCGCCCGGAGATCGCGCTGCTGTACAAGTCACGGCTGGACCGGCCGAAGGACCGCGAAGACCTGGCCGCGGCGCGGCTGGATGTGCAGGCAAGGGCCTGGCTGACGCGGACCCTGGGCGAGCTGGGCCGGCCGGAGTGGGCGGAGCTGGCTCGGTCGGCCGGGTCAGCGGCCTGATAAACGCTGGACGGCTGCGGCCGTCCCGCTGCTAGCGTCCCGGCTATGGACCTTGACTTCGCCACCGCCGCGGAGCTGGCCGGGGCGCTGCGAACCCGCGAACTTTCCAGCCGCGAGCTGCTCGATCACCTGCTCGAGCGGGCCGACCGGGTCAACCCCGGCATCAACGCGATCGTGGCGTGGGACATCGACCGGGCGAAACAGGCGGCCAAAGCCGCCGACGAGGCGACAGCCAGGGGAGAGCAGGCCGGCCCGCTGCACGGGCTGCCGATGACGGTCAAGGACGCGTGGGAGACCGAAGGGCTCGTGACGGCCTGCGGCGCGCGAGAACTGGCCTCGCATGTGCCATCGGCGGACGCCCTGGCGGTTGCCCGGCTGAAGGCGGCGGGCGCGATCATCTTCGGCAAGACGAACTCCCCCGCCTACGCTGGCGACTGGCAGACCTACAACGACGTCTACGGGGTGACCGGCAACCCGTGGGACACCAGCAGGACGGCCGGCGGGTCGTCTGGCGGCGCTGCTGCCGCGGTCGCGGCCGGCCTCACGCCCCTGGAGCTGGGCAGCGACATCGGCGGCTCGATCCGCAATCCGTGCCACTACAACGGCGTCTACGGCCTGAAGGCGTCCTGGGGTGTCGTGCCGGTACGCGGCCACATCCCGGGGCCTCCGGGGAGCCTGGTCACCGTCGACGTCGGGGTCGCCGGGCCGATCGCGCGCAGCGTGGCCGACCTGCGGACGGCGTTCGGCGTCGTGGCAGGGCCGCTGCCCGAGGACGCAGCCGCGTGGCGGCTGGATTTCGACCCAGGCACGGACCTGGCGAACGCCAGGGATCTCCGGGTTGCCACAGTGTTCGGCGAGGGCGCCGGCGTGGTGCCGATTTCCGCGGAGGTGCGCGCGAATCTGGACGGGTTCGCGGCGAAGCTGACCGACGCCGGCGTCGCTGTCGATGCCGTTCCGCTGCCGGTGCCGCTCGCCGATGCCGTGCGGATCTGGATCGACATCACTGCACCCGTGTTCACGGCTGGCCTTGACGACGAGGCCTTCGCGGCGCTGACCGCGGCGGAGTCAAAGCCGGGCGAGGACCTGGAGACGCTTTTCAGCCGGGCGCTGGTCGCCAGGTTCCGGTCCGTGCTGCGCGCCACCGATGTCCGCCAGCACCAGCGGGTCGCCTGGGCCGGACTGTTCGAGCGCTACGACGTCGTGCTGGCGCCGCTCATGCCGACCGTCGCGTTCCCGCACGACACCGAGCGTCCGCTGGCGGAGCGGCGGATCGACGTGGACGGCGAGGCCGTGCCGCATCAGGACGCTGCGGCGTGGCTGTGCGCGGTCGGCGCCATGCTGCTGCCCGTGGTCGCGCTGCCGACCGGCCCCGGCGGCAGCGGGCTTCCTGTCGGGGTTCAGGTGATCGGCTCGTTCCTATCCGATGTGAGACTGCTGCGGATCGCCGAGCTGCTGGAGGCTGCCGCCGGGACGACGTTCACGCCGCCACCGCTTCCCGTCGGCTGACTGCCGCTGGCGGCTAGCTGGACGTCGCCGGCTTGCGAGCGACCACGATGTCGCGCGTGATCGCCTGGTCGACCCGGTGCCGGAAGTCGAGGTACGGCCCGGACTCCACGGGCTGCAGGCCCGCGCCAGCCAGGATCGCGACCGCCTCAGCCCTGGGAGCGACCAGCGTGTTCAGTGCGATGCCGACGGCGCCGCCCGGCCGGAGCAGGCTGGCCCAGCCCGGCAACGCCGCGGTCAGCAGGTCGGCCGGCCGTCGCGCGAGCCCCCTGGCGGCGGTGCGGCTACCGTGCTGCACGCCGTACGGTGCGTCGGTCACCACCAGGTCGAACGACTCCGGGCGGAAGAACTCGGCCGCCCGGGTCGTGTCTGCGCACACAAGGTCCAGGCGCTGGACGTGCCCCGCCTTGTACTCGTCCTTGGCGGCGGCCATGCTGACCTGGAAGCGGCGGCCGATCACCTTCCCCTCGCGGCGCACGGGCCCGTCGTACTCCGCGTGGTGCTTGATGCGCTTGCGCTTCAGCCAGGTCTTGAGGAACGCGCAGTAGGCGTCGAAGTCCTGCCTGTCGAGCTCGACGCCCGCCGTGTCGTAGCCATACATGAGCGCCTGGTTCAGCGTGGTGCCGCGGCCGCACAGCGGGTCGAGCACGGCGAGATGCCCGCTGGTCATCTCGGCCGCGAACGCGGATGCCATCAGCGTGACGTTCAGCAGCAGCTTGGTGAACTGCTCATTGGTCTTGCCCTGGTACTTCTGGATGGTGATCAGGTCGTCGTCGTAGCGGTCGGCCCGGCTGGCCTCGATGGGGCGCAGCAACCCATCGGCCGTTCGCTCGAACAGTGCATAGAAGGACGACATATTGGCCAGGAACGCCGCTTGACCGGCCCCGATCCCGTCCGCCTCGAACTGCAGGTACGGCACTCCGCCGATGCTGACCTGCGCGGCGTCTGACAGCGCGCCGCCCAGCACCGACTCGCTGAACGCGGCCAGCTCGGCCCGGGCAAGCCCGGGCGCCGCGCCCGAGTAGACCCGGTTCGCGGAAGGCGCGATCAGCATCGCGTAGGCCGGCATCAGGTCACCGGCCCATCCTCGCGGCGGCGCTGGTACTCAGTCACGGACATGGTCACAGTCTGCTCACAGCCGAGCGTCTCGCACTCGCAGCTGAAGGGGAACGGCGGGGCACCGGGCATCCGCTCTG
>JASIGS010000549.1 GCA_030052355.1 Streptosporangiaceae bacterium
CTGCTGCTGGTACCCGGCTACGTGGTCGGGGCGGGTATCGGGCCGTTCGCCGGGCGGCTTGCCGACAAGATGGGCCCGGTCGTGCCCGCGACCATCGGCCTCGGCGTGCAGGTCATCGCGCTGCTGATCTACGCCCAGCTCTCGCTCACGACAGGACTGTGGCTGGTGGTGGTCGCCAGCATCGTCAACGGCGCCGGCGCGAGCGCGTTCTTCCCGGCCAACACGTCGGCGGTGATGAAGGCGTCGCCGCGGGAAGTACTCGGCATCTCGTCAGGCATGCTGCGCACGTTCGGGAACATCGGCATGGTGTTCTCGTTCTCCACGGCGATCCTGATCGCCTCGCGGTCGATTTCCCGCGGCCTGGCCTTCGCGATCTTCGTCGGCTCGACGAGCCTGCACGGAAACCTCGCCGCCGCCTTCACGACCGGCCTGCACGCCGCCTTCTATACCTCGGTGGCGTTCATGGCGGTGGCGGCGGTTCTGTCGGCCACGCGTGCCAGGTCGGGCCGGGTTCGTCAGCCGGAGGCGGCCAGCCGATAACCTCGGGGCCGCTGACTTCCACGTCGTCCCCGTAATCCGTGTCGTCGTACCCGTCGTCCTCGTACTCGTCGTCGTACTCGTCGTCGTACTCGTCGTCGTATTCCTGGATGCCGTCGTCGCCGTCAGTGCTGTCGGCCGCCTCGGGCGCGAGCGGCAGGGCGATGCCGAACGTCGCGCCCTCGCCCAGCGTGGAATCCACCCAGACCGTGCCGCCGTGCGCCGCCACCAGCGCCGCGACGATGGCGAGGCCGAGGCCGGTGCCGCCCGTCGACCTTGCCTCGTCAGCGCGGTAGAACCGCTCGAACGCGTGCTGAGCCTGCTCGGGAGTCAGGCCGGGACCTCGGTCGCTGACCTCAAGGATCGCGGCGGGGATATGAGACGGGTTCGGCGGCGCCGCACCGACGGCGGTGAACTCGCCCCTCGCGCTCGGCCGGTCCAGCGTGCCCGACCGCAGCCGGACCTCGATCGGCGTGCCGTCCGGCGTGTGCGTCAGCGCGTTGCTCATCAGGTTGCCGATAACCTGCCGCAGCCTGACCTCGTCGCCGATCAGGATCGGCGCGGTGCCGGACAGCACGCTGAGGTTGATGCTCCGGTTCGGCGCGACGACCCGCGCGTCGTGCACGGCGTCGGCGGCGAGCGTCAGCAGGTCGACCGGGCGGTGCTCGATCGGGCGCTGCTGGTCCATCCTGGCCAGCAGCAGCAGGTCCTCCACGAGGATGCCCATCCGCGCCGACTCCTGCTCGACCCGCCGCATGATCCGGTCCAGGTCGGTGGGTGTCAGGTGCCCGTTCCCGTTCGAGGCGATGTCGTTGCCGGCGCCCGCGCCGGCAACGGTCAGCTCTTCCGTGTCCCGGTCGCCGGGCGCCTGCGTCTGGATCGGCCCGGCGGGCTCGCCCTCGGCGACCCCGCCGCGCTGCCGGTAGTACTCGGCGAACCCGCGGATGGCGGTCAGCGGGGTCCGCAGTTCGTGGCTGGCGTCGGCGATGAACTGCCGCATCCGCTCCTCGGACCGGCGCGCCTGGCGCGCCGACTCCGTCCGCTGCCGGAATGCGGTCTCGATCTGGCCCAGCATGATGTTCAGTGAACGCCCGAGCCGGCCAACCTCAGTGCGGGGATCGCGCTCCGGCACCCGCTGAGTCAAGTCACCCGCGGCGATCGCTCCGGCGGTCTCCTCGATCTCCCTGAGTGGCCGCAGGCTGGCTCTGATGGCTGCCGTGCCGACCAGGGCAACGAGCACTAGCAGAAGCAGGCTGACGATCAGGTCCACGTCTGTCAGTCGCGACAGCGTCTGGTAGGCGCTGCCGTAGTTGACCCCGACGATGATTGTGCCGTTGACACCCGGAGACGTGTAGGCGACCACGCGCCAGTATCCGGGCCCTGACAGCGCAGGCACTGTCGCAAACTGCCCGGTGGAGAGCCAGCTTGATTCAGTCGCTAGAGCCGGGCCGGGCAGACTACCGATGCCCTGCGACGATTGAGTCACCTGGTACGGCTGAGTCGCCCTGTAGAACCTGCCATTCGAGAGCACAACCACGGCGTACTCAGCAGGTGCGGGTGTCCCCTGGGTTGCGTAACTCCGAATATAGCTCTGGGGTTGACCCGAGCTGATTATGGCTGACAGCTCGTCGTCGGCCTGCCCGTTGAGGTAGCTACGCAGGAACGCGATACCCGCAATGCTGATGCCGGCCAGCGCAACGACTACCAGTGCCAGCACAGCGGCGATGAGCTTCGTGCGCAGCGGCGTGCGGTCCGGCAGCTCCCTGACAGAACGCCAGAAACCGGAAGTGTGCTCCCCTGCATGTGCCATAGAAATCAGTGAATGTTAGGAGTGCGGAAGCCTCAGGACGTAGCCGACCCCGCGCAAGGTATGCAGCAGGTGCGGCTCGGTGGTGTCGATCTTGCGCCGCAGCACGGAAACGTAAGACTCAACGATTCCGGTATCCCCGCGGAAGTCGTAATCCCAGACATGATCGAGTATCTGCATCTTGGAGAGCACGCGGTT
>JASIGS010000550.1 GCA_030052355.1 Streptosporangiaceae bacterium
GGCTCGGGCACCTCGTCGAACATGAACGCCAACGAGGTGATCGCGACGCTCGCCAGCCGGTCGCTGGGACGGCCGGTGCACCCCAACGACGACGTCAACGCTTCGCAGTCGTCCAACGACGTGTTTCCTTCGGCGATCCACCTGGCTGCCGCGCGACTGATCGTCAGGTCCCTGCTGCCGGCGCTTGACCAGCTGGCAGGCGCGCTCGAGGAGAAGGCGTTCGAGTTCACTGAGGTGGTCAAGAGCGGCCGGACGCACCTGATGGACGCGACGCCGGTCACGCTCGGCCAGGAATTCGGCGGTTACGCAGCCGCGGTCAGGCACGGAGCGGAACGGGCCGCCGCGGTGGTGCCCGACGTGGCAGAGCTGCCGCTCGGCGGCACGGCGGTCGGTACCGGCCTCAACGCGCCAGTGCGCTTCGCTGAGTCCGTCATCGCACGGCTCGCGACAGACATGGGGCTGCCGCTTACCGAGGCGCGTGACCACTTCGAGGCGGCAGGCGGCCGCGACGCCCTGGTAGCGGCGAGCGGCGTGCTGCGCGTGATCGCGGTCAGCCTGTACAAGATCTGCAACGACCTGCGGCTGATGGGCTCGGGGCCGCGGACGGGACTCGCCGAGATCCGCATCCCCGACCTGCAGCCTGGGTCATCGATAATGCCGGGCAAGGTCAACCCGGTGATCTGTGAGGCCGTCTGCCAGGTGTGCGCGCAGGTGGTAGGGAACGACGCCGCGATCGCGTTCGCCGGAGCGGCCGGCAATTTCGAGCTGAACGTGATGATGCCGGTGATGGCCAGGAACCTGTTGTCATCGCTTCGCCTGCTGTCATCCGCCGCGGTGTCGCTCGCTGACCTGTGCGTCGCAGGCATCACCGCAGACGCGCAGCGGCTGCGGAATAACGCCGAGTCCTCGCCGGCAATCGTCACCGCGCTAAACCGCTACATCGGTTACGAGGCGGCCGCGGCAGTTGCGCATGAGGCTCTTGAAACCGGAGCGACAATCAGGGACGTGGTCATCGCCCGCGGCCACGTGACCAGCGGGGAGATCACCGAGGACCAGCTCACCAGCGTCCTTGACGTACTGGCGATGACCAAGCCGCAAGAGTAACGAGAAAGACACCTCGCAGCGCTACGCTTTGGTCCGCCAAATTCACATCTTCCTCTCAGGACGCTGAGCACTTGCTGTAGATAGGGTCCCGCCATGCATCCTGTTCCGGGCAATCCGGGGGGTCCCGGGGACGGCACCCCCGGACTGATCGCCGGGCGCTACCGGCTCGGCAGCCAGATCGGTCGCGGAGCCATGGGTATCGTCTGGCGCGGCCGCGACGAGCTGCTCGAGCGCGACGTGGCCGTCAAGGAAATCCAGATCACCGCGCACGCCTACGCCGACGTGATACACCAGCGCGCGCTGCGCGAGGCCAGGACCGCGGCGCGGCTCAGCCACCCCAGTGTCGCGACGGTGTTCGACGTTGTCGACCAGGACGGCAGCCTGTGGATCGTCATGGAACTGGTCGACGCGCGCTCGCTCGACCGTGTTGTCATCGAGGACGGGCCGCTGCCGCCGCTGCAGGCTGCCGAACTCGGTGCCAGCCTGGTCAGCGCGCTGTCAACCGCGCACGCCGCCGGCGTCCTGCACCGCGACATCAAGCCGAGCAACGTGCTGGTCACCAGCGACGGCAAGGCGGTGCTCACCGACTTCGGCATTGCCACGTTCGCGGCGGAACCAGGCGTGACCCAGGCGGGAATGGTGGTCGGAACTCCCGGCTTCACTGCCCCGGAGCGGGTACGGGGCGAGCCGGCGACGCCGGCGTCCGACCTGTGGTCCGTGGGCGCGACCCTGTACGCAGCCGTGGAAGGCCGCGGCCCGTTCGAGCGGGCTGGCGGCTCCACGATCATCACCGCGGGAGTGGCCAGCGAAGACGCGCCGCGCGCGCCGTCGGCCGGCCCGCTCGGCCCGGTGATCGACTCACTGCTCAGCAGGGATCCTGCCGACCGGCCGGATGCGGCGACGGCAGCAAGGATGCTCGCCGACGCGGCCGCGGCGGCGAGAGCCGGCGCTTCCGCTGCGATCCCGCTTGCGACGGCAGCCCCAGCTGGCAGCCAGGATCCGGGCACGGCCGGGCAGGACTCGGCGACCGCCACTCCTTCGGGCGGCCCCGGCGACAAAACGCAGCCGAGCAGCGCGGCGGCCGCCTTCCTGGCTCCGCCGGTGTTCGCCGAACTGGTCATGCCGCAGTTGCCTGCGCTGGACGATGTGGCAGCGGGCCCCGCGGGGGAAGCCGCCAGCGCCTTGCCGCCGGACCCGGGTGCCGCGCCGGTGCCAGCCGGCGTGCCCGCCGCGGCGTCAGCTGCGGCGTCAGCCGACAGCGCATCCGGACTCGCGGTCCGGGCCGATCCTGGCGCGCACGGAACCGGCCAGCGAACCGGGGTGCCCGCAGCGACGCACAAGGGCAGCGGTCCCTGGACGCGGGCGCGCGAGGCCATGCTGTCGTCGGGAAGGTGGCGGCTCATGGTGGCCGCAGCTGGCATCGCCACGATAGCCATCGCCGCGATCATCGGCTGGGGCGTCTACAACACCAGCCCGAGCGCCAGGTCCGGGCAGGAGCCAGGGGGGATCGAAGTCGCCGGGTCTGGGACGTCAGGCTCGGCGCACAGCGGCTCGTCTGGCACCTCGCCCGGGTCCGGCACCAGCCACGGGTCCGGCACCACCCACGGGTCCGGCACCAGCCACGGGTCCGGCGGTACGCCGACCCCGGGCCGGTCCTCGCCCGCTAGTGGCTCGCACAGCCACTCACCCGGCGGCGGTAAGACGACGAAGCCCACGCAATCCCCGTCGGGCAGCCCGAGCAGCCAGCCGTCCAACTCGCCGTCGCCGAGGGCCAGCACCACGCCATCGCCGTCACAGTCGACGTCGACAAGCCCGACTCCGACCACTTCGGCGAGCACCAGCCCGACGGCTAGCCCGAGCCCGACCTCCACCGCGCCGGTGCTGCCAGCCGGATACAAGTGGCACGTCTTCACCGCCGCCACGATGGGCACGGCCGCAGGCTTCAAGATCGCTGTGCCGGACGCGTACACGCAGTCGGTCGACGGCATGGTCGCGCACCTCAACCGGTCGGCGCGTAACTTCCACATCGCGGTCAACCTCGCTGCCTGGAAGTACGTCAAATCGCTTCGCGAGGCTCAGTACCTGGAGAAACAGGCGTCGGACAGCCACAACGACTTCAAGGTGCTACTGCTCGAGTCGATCGGATTCAAGTCGGTGGCCTACCGGTCAGGTTCGGCCGCCGAGCTGAAGTACAGCTGGGTCAACGCAACGACCGGGGTGGCGTACACGCAGCTCGACATCCTGGTCACGCTGTCTACCGCGTCCGGGGACCAGCCGTACACCTTCTCGGTGTGGGCTCCGAGCGCGACGTTCTCCGCCGCTACCGGAACCTTCCACACCGCACTGAAAACCTTCAGGGTGGTGCCGGCCTGACCGCAGGTAAGACGGCGGTGGCGGCAGGTCCCGGGACCTGCCGCCACCGCTCGACGTGCTAACAGCCTGGCGTCGCTAGTACCAGCCGTCCGCCTGCTCGTGCGCCCACGCACTGCACGGCGAACCGTAGGT
>JASIGS010000551.1 GCA_030052355.1 Streptosporangiaceae bacterium
CAGCGAGTGCCAGGTGTTCTTGCCGAAGTCGTGCGCGGGGTCGATGATGATCCGCTCCGGGTCGACGCCTGACACCATCGCGCGCTGGGCCAGTCGCTGCGTGGTCGCGAGCACGTCGGCCATCACGTCCGGGTAGCTGACCCGGACCGGGCGAGTCCGCGGCTGCTGAGGCCCGACGTGCGCGCAGACGAGGCCGGCGTCAAACTCCGCGGCGACCTCGGCCAGGCGCTCGTCCGCGCCACCCCAGCTGTCGTTAATCAGGTCGGCGCCTGCCTGGCAGGCCTCCCGCCCGGCCTCGTGCCGCCAGGTGTCGATGCTGATGACCACGCCGGGATGTGCCTCGCGCACCGCGGCGATGAACCGCGCGGTCCGCCTGATCTCCTCGGCGGCGTCGACGTCCGCGCCCGGCCCGGCCGGCACGCCGCCCACGTCGATGATGTCGGCACCTTCGGCAACCAGGCGGTGCACCCGGTCCATCGCGGCCGGCTCATCCCAGGTCACCCCCGGCCGGTAGAAGGAGTCCGGAGTCCGGTTGACGATTCCCATGATCAGTGGCTGGGAAGCCGGGAACGCGTGGCTTCCCAGCCTGAGCACGCCCGCAGGGACCTCCATGATCCGGTGAGCCTAGTAGACCCTCGCCGGCACCGGCGTCCGGGGAGCGTCAGACCTCGAGCGTCGCGGCGAGGCGGCGGTCGGTCAGGCTGTGGCAGGCCTCGATCACGTATTCACCCCGGACCGTCCGCCAGCCGGAGTCCCAGATCTGGAAGACGCGTTCCGGCAGCTCGACCGTGGCCGTCGCGCTCTGGCCGGGATCGGCGGAAAGGCTGGCGAACCCGGCCAGCCAGCGGGCGGGTCGATCCCCCCTCGGCCCGGCAGGGCTCGCGTAGAGCTGCACCACCTCGCGGCCCGGGCGCGGCCCGGTGTTGCGCACGCGCACCGTCACCTCGCGTCCGGTGACGGTGATCGCCTCGTACACCCAGCTCGTGTACCCGAGCCCGTGGCCGAACGCGTACCGCGGCGTGGTCCCGGCCCGGTCCCACGCGCGGTAGCCGACGAACACATCCTCGTCGTAGCCGAGCACGCCGTCGACCGGGGTGACCGACAGCACCGGGCAATCGGCCTGCACGGCTGGCCACGTGGTCGGCAGCCGGCCACCCGGCTCGGCGCGGCCGAGCAGCACGTCGGCCACCGCGTCCCCCGCTTCCTGCCCGGGAAACCAGGCGAGCAGCACCGCCGCGACGTCGTCTGCCCACGGCAGCTCCACCGGCGAGCCCGCGTTGACGACCACGACCGTATTCGGGTTGACCGCGGCGACGCGGCGCACGAGCTCGTCCTGGCGCCCGGGCAGCGCCAGCGTGGTCCGGTCGAAGCCCTCGGACTCGACCTCGTCGGTGGTCCCGACCACGACAACCGCGACATCGCTCGCAGCCGCGACCGCCTCCGCCTCGGCCAGCAGCTCTTCCGCCTTGGCCAGCGGAGGGCCGTAGCACAGCGCGAACAACACGCCGGCGAACCGGCCGCCGGGGCTGACGTGGTGCGTCAGCGACACCTCGGCGACCTCTCCGGCCTTCAGCGGCAGCGCCAGCTGCAGCTGCGGCGGCTTGAGGAACAGCGCACCCAGGTCGTCGGAGTCAGGCTCGACGACGCCGTCGAAGATCGTGTCCGCACCGGCCGTCAGCGTGAACCTGCCGATGCCGCGGATCCCGAGCCGGTGATCGCCGTCGGCCGCTGCCTTCAGCAGCCCGGAGATCCGCACGGTAGCTACCGCAGCGCGGTCAAGTCCGGCGGGCAGTTCCATCCACTGCCCGGCGCCGTTCGACATCACGGTCTCGTGCAGGGCGGCGCCGGACGCGTCGGCGAACTCCGCAAGCAGCTCGCTCCACAGTGGCGCGCTGGCCGGCTCCAGCCTCGTCCTCGGGTCGGCGCCGACCGCGTAGGTCAGCTGCACCGAGCCGGGAAGGGCGCTGGCCAGCCCGTCCAGCGGCGAGACGATGTGCGCCGGGTACACGCGGGCGCTGCCACCGCCGAGCACCCGCGCGTCCTTGGCGAGTGCGCCGATGACCGCCACGCTGGAGAGCGCGGATGCGTCCATCGGCAGCGCGCCGTCCGGGTTGGCAGCCAGCACGAACGAGCGCGCAGCGACGTGCCTGGCCAGGGCCTCCCCGTCGATCGGGGCTGGCCGCTCGGCGGGCGGCACGGACTCAGGCGCTCCGGCCAGCGCGCCGGTGCGTGCCGCCAGCCTCAGCACCCTGCGCACGTGGTCGTCGATAACCTCCATGGGGACCGAACCGTCCCGAACCGCGGCCACGAGCGAGTCACCCCACGGACTGCCCATCGCGGGCATGACGATGTCCAGCCCGCCGTTGGCGCTGGGTGCGGTGGTGCGAGCCGCGTGCCAGTCCGACACGACGGCGCCGTCGAAGCCCCACTCGTCCTTCAGCACGCCGAGCTGGAGCTCCGCGTGCTCGGTCATCGTCACCCCGTTCACCGCGTTGTAGGCGGACATCACGCCCCACGCAGGTGCCTCGCGGATGATCGTCTCGAACGGCCAGAGGTAGAGCTCGCGGAGCGCACGGGCGCTCACCGCGGTGCTGGCGGTGAACCGCTCCGTCTCGTAGTCGTT
>JASIGS010000067.1 GCA_030052355.1 Streptosporangiaceae bacterium
CTGGCGACCAGATCGGGCAGCCGCCGTGCGTCCGGTACCTGCGTGCTCGCCTTCGTCACCGGCCGGAACAGCGGCAGGTCGTCGATCTGCTGGTACTGGTTACGGCCCCGGCTCCACGGATACGGCCCGCCGGTCAGCGCCACGACCGGGGAACAGGCGAGGAACGGGTCGCGCAGGCCGGCCGCGAGGTTCGCGGCACCGACGGTCTGCGCCATGCAGACCCCAGGCCGGCCGCTCGCGCGGGCGTAGCCGTCGGCCATGTAGACGGCGGCCTTCTCGCCGTGGGTCAGGATGCGCCGGATCGGCGTGCTGAGCTCCATCTCGTACAGCGTCTTGCTGAGGATCGTCGGGACGAAGAACACAGCGGTTACGCCGTAGGCGTCGAGTGCCCGCGCCAGGTACTGCGCGCCCGTCGTCACCCGACGCTCCCGGTCGTTCTACCGTCCGCGGCAGGCTGCCCGCCGACGTAACTGGCGATCAGCATGGCGGGGTCCTGCTGCAGGCGCGCACCCGTCTCGTGCAGCACGATGTCGCCGTGTGACAGCACGTAGCACCGGTCGGCGATCTCCGTCGCCAGCTGCACGTGCTGCTCGACCAGCAGCACCGCGCAGCCGCTGTCCTCCGCGTACGTCCGTACCACCGGCAGCAGCCTTTCCACCAGGAGCGGCGCGAGCCCGAGGCTGAGCTCGTCGAGCAGCAGCAGCCTTGGCCGCCTGGCCAGCGCCCGGCCGACCGCGAGCATCTGCTGCTCGCCGCCCGACAGCAGCCCGGCGCGGCGGTCCTTCAGGGCCTCGAGCGCAGGGAAGTACTCGTAGACGACCCTGGGGTCGATGCGCTCGCCGCGATAACCGAGCCGGAAGTGCTCGGCGACTGTCAGGCCGAAGAAGATGCCGCGCCCCTCGGGCACGTGCGCGATCCCGGCCCGCGCCCGTGCGGTCGGGGAGCTGCTGGCGAGGTCGCTGCCCTGGTAGCGGACCTTGCCGCGGGTCTGGCGCACGACGCCGGAGATCACCCGTAGCGTCGTGGTCTTCCCGGCCCCGTTCGGCCCGAACAGCGCCACCACCTCGCCGCTGTCCACGGTCAGGCTGATATGCCTGATGACCTCCGCGCCTCCGTAGCCCGCGGACAGGTCCTCCACGTCCAGCACACGGCCGCTCATTGCTGCACCCCCTGCGGATCTGCCGCGGCAGGCGGCTCTGCGCCATCGGCTACCGCTGTGCCGTCGGCGACCGCCGTGCCGTCAGCAACCGATGGGCCGTCGGCAACCGATGGGCCGTCGGCAACCGATGGGCCGGCCCCGGCCCAGCCGCCAAGGTAGGCCGCGAGCACCCGCGGATTGCGGCGGATCTCATCCGGCGGCCCGTGCGCCAGCAAGTGCCCGAAGTCGATCACGTAGACCTCGTCGCAGATGTTCAGCACGAGCCCCATGTCGTGGTCGACGAGCAGCATCCCCACGCCTTCATCCGCCACGCGGCGCAGCCGCTCGCCGAGATCGAGGCTCTCCTCGGTGTTGAGCCCGGAGGCCGGCTCGTCCAGCAGGATCAGCTTCGACCGGCCGGCCAGAGCGCGCGCCACCCCGACCAGCTTGCGCTTGCCCTGCGGCAGCTCGCTGGGCATCCGCCCGGCGAAATCGGCCAGCTCCAGCACGGCAATGGCGTTGTCGATGTGCAGCTCGGCCCGCTGCCGCCGGCCAAGCACGAGTTCAGGCATCGAGCTGCGCACGGAGGGCCGGGTCGCGGCCACGGCCAGGTTCTCGCGCACCGTCAGGTCGTCGAACAGCTCGATGGTCTGCCACGTCCGGGCGAGGCCGAGTCTGGACCGGACGTGCGCTGGCGCCGCCGAGATGTCCCGGCCGTCGAACACGACCCGGCCGAGCGCAGGGACGAATCCGGTGATCGCATCGATGAACGTCGTCTTGCCCGCCCCGTTCGGCCCGATCAGCCCGACGAGCTGACCCGCCTGCACGTCGAGGTCGACGTCGGCGAGCGCCTGCACAGAGCCGAAGCTGACACAGATTCCCCGTGCCTGCAGCAGTGCCTGAGCGGTCGTACCACTCCGGGGGGTGACCCCCGGACCCCCGCCGGCCTGCTCCGGCTGCGCTGAGGTCATGACGCCACCTTCGCCTCGTCGGCGAGATCGGCCGTCCGGCTGCCCGCGAGCGAACCGCCGCCGCCCCTGCCGGTGAAGCGCAGCGCGCGCAGCGACGGTCTGGACCCGTAGAACATAGCCGTGGCCACTCCCTCAGGACGCTGCACCAGCGTCAGGATGAGCAGGACGCCGCCTATCAGCGTGAACCACTCGCCCTGGATGCCGAACCAGTCAAGCAGCGCGTACGCGGTGATGCTGCCGATGAAGATCAGCCCGCCCCAGACGGCCCCGGGTACGGTCGTGATCCCGGAGATATAGGCGAACGCGATGAGCGCGAGCGCCGTGATCGTGTCGTAGCTGTCGGCCGTGATCGAGCCGTAGTTGTAGGCCAGCAGCGCGCCGCCCACGCCGGCCACCGCGGCCGACAGCGTGAAACCGAGCAGCTTGATGTACTGGACATTGATCCCGGCGGCCGCCGCGGCCCGCTCGTTCGCCCGCACGGCGAGCATGTCCTGGCCGAGGCCGCTGCGCCGCAGGTTGCACACGAACAGGCCGAGCACCACGAGGACGATGAGAACGAACCAGCCGAACAGCGGGCTCGGTTCGATGCCGTCGAGCCCGTGCAGTGACGCATTCGGGCCGAAGTTGAAGCCGAAGAGCGACGGCGGCGGCACGTAGGACCCGGTGACGCCGCCACCCCAGGTCGTGTTCGCGAAGCCGAAATCCTCGATCGCCACCGCGGCCGCCAGCGTCACCACCGCCAGGCTGACGCCGCGGACGCGCAGCGCCGGGATGCCGCAGAGCAGCCCGAATATCGCCGCGATGATCACGCCCATGATGGGCGCCCACGGGAACCCGATGCCGAAGTTCGTCGCGAAGTGCGAGACGGCGAACCCGGCGACACCGCCGAGCGCCAGCTGGACGACGGAGACCTGTCCGAGGAATCCCGTCGTGATGACCAGCGACAGCAGCAGGATCGCGGAGATGAGCGACGTGATCAGCGCGCCGCGGAAGCCGCCGGGCAGCACGTACAGGGCGATGGCGGCGATGGCGCCATAGATGAGCGCGCTGCGCACCGGCGCCCTCGGCACTGGGGCGGCAGGCAGGCGGCGCTCGAGGACGTCACCGCGGGCGGGGATCTTGCCGGCCCGCAGGAACATCGCGACGACGAGCACGAGGAAGATCAGCAGCTCGTCGTACCCCGGTATCGGGGCGCCCTGGTTGGTCGGGAACCAGCTCTCGGTCGAGAAGTACAGCAGCAGCGACTCGGCCATGCCCATCAGCAGGCCGGCCACGTACGTGGTGCCGAACGAGGTGAACCGGCCGAACATGGCGGCAGCCAGCCCGGGCACGACGAGCAGCGGCAGGGTCTGGCTGTCCACCTCCGTTATCGACGCTGACAGCAGCCCGACGATCCCCATCATGACCGTCATCAGCACGGTGTTCGCCAGCGACAGGCGGTTCGGCGACAAGCCCATGAACATCGCGTGCGCCTGGTTCTCCGCGGCCGCGCGGGTGCCGAGGCCGAACCGGGTCCACCGGTAGAGGGCCATGAAGACGATGGCGATCACCAGCAAGATCGCCGCGATGATGAAGTTGTACCAGGCCACCGGGACGCCCCCGATGATCACGTTGCCGTTGGGCAAGATCGTCCCTTGCGGCTCCGCCGACTCGCCGAAGGCCAGGATCACGGTGGCCTGAATCGCCAGCAGCACGCCGAGCGCGGCTATGAGCTTGGCAAGCGGCGTCGCACTGCGCTGCGGCCTGACCACGAGCAACTCGAAACCGACGCCGAGCAGCGCGGAGAACACGAGCGTCAGGATGACCGCGCCGACCGTGCCGACCGACGCGAACCTGCCGCTGGTGATCGACCAGAAGAAGTAGCCGGCCAGCATCGCGAACGCGCCGACCGCAAGGTTGATGACTCCCGCGCCGCGGTAGCTGAGCACGACGCCCATCCCGACACCGGATATCAGGGCGCCGGACCCGACTCCCAGCAGCAGGAACCCTATGACCTCGGACACGCGATGCCTGCCCTTCGTATTTTGACTACGGCGCCACGGCCCCTAGACTCGCGCGGCCAGGCTCTCCGGCGTGACGTTCTCCTCCTCGGTGACCTGCTTGATGACGAAGTCGAACCTGCCGTGCTTGACACCGTTCTCGTCGGTCGTGCACGGCACCACGAGCGCGGGGTTGTAGTAGG
>JASIGS010000552.1 GCA_030052355.1 Streptosporangiaceae bacterium
TGGGCTGCCATCTGCGCCTTGGCGGCGTCGACTGCTGCCTGCATCTGGCGCAGCACGGCGTCCGTGAGTACCGGCCGTGCGGACGGAGTCGGGCCTGCCCTGGTAGCACCGGGGACGCGCCGCCCAAGCGGCAGTGACTTGTTTTCCATATAGGACAAAACCCCCCTGCGCGCGGGTAACGCAAAGGAAAATCGTTCTCCCCAAGGGACTAGACCACCACAAGATCAACAGGTATTCAAGGTGAAACGACACGCCGTCAGAGAAATATCAGTCGAAAATACTCCACATACTCACTAATTTCCCCGGCTCGCAGCCGCTAATCTCGGGAAATTCACGGAATACCTGACCCGAGTGGAGGCGGACAAGTACCTTCTGGTGGGTAGTGCGCCTTTCGCTAGGCGTCGCTACATCAACTAGTGCGGCAGAACAGTACGTGGCCGCGAGGGGGAGGAAGGGTCGCCCTCGCTTGCCTGGATGGCGCAAGGGGGGGCCCTTGGACAATGGCGTAGCGGGCTCGCAGCACGCTGACCCGCTGACTTTGGCCACCGCGCCGGCGGTGGCGACCCCCGCTCCTCGTCGGCAGTTGCGAGTTAATCGCCTGCGCCTTCCCCGCGGTTTGCCGCTGGTAGCGGTCCTCATCGTGCAGGCGATCCTGAGCCTGCGGCTGGTGAACGCCGACACCGCGTTCCAGGACGAGGCCACCTATATCTGGGCCGGCCACCTCGAGTGGGCGCATCTGCTGCACGGCAGCCCGATACCAGCTTTCCCTTCCTACTTCTCCGGCGCTCCGTTCATCTATCCGCCATTGGCGGCCATCGCGGACGGTATCGGGGGCCTGGCTGCGGCACGTATCTTGTCGATGGTCTTCATGCTCGCCGCGACTGTCCTGCTATGGGACGTTACTAGGCGATTGTTCGGACGGCAGGCTGCTTTCTTCGCCGCCGCTCTATTCGCGATTCTCGGACCCACGCTGCATCTCGGCGCATTCGCTACTTACGATGCGATGTCGGTGCTGCTTGTGGCACTGGCAGCCTGGCTAGTTGTGTGCGCCGGAGACCGGCTGGCCGCCACCGGCTGGATGGTCTCCGCCGGCATAGTGCTGGCTGTCGCCAACATGACGGCATACTCATCAGCCCTGTTCGACATAGCCGTCATCTTGCTTGCCCTGCTGATCGCGCTGCCGTTGCACGGTGCCAAGATTGCGGCTACCCGCTGCCTGACCGTGCTGGTGGTCGTGGCGGTAATCCTCACCGCTTGGTTGCTCATTGGCGGTAGCGGCTACGTCCACGGAGTCGAGACCACGACCCTGGACCGCACCGCGGGCGGAGCGTCGATACTGACGGTGCTCGGCGACGCCTCGTTGTGGACCGGCATCGTGGTGGTCATCGGGCTGTGCGGCGTGGCCGTCAGCTGGGTCGGCGGTGAGGGCTACGCCCGCACCTGGCTGCTGGCCATCTTGACCGGGGCGGCTCTGCTCGGGCCGCTGGAGCAAGCCCGCCTGCACACCGCGGCCTCGCTGAACAAGCATGTTGGCCTGGGTGCCTGGTTCGCCGCCATCGCGGCCGGATACGCGGTGGACAAGCTCATCTCGGCGGCGCCAGCGGGCAGGACGCGGATCACCACGTGCGCGGCGTGCGTGGTCGCACTGGCTTTCCCGGTGTCGCTCGGAGTCGACCAGTCCTATCAGTTCGCTACTAGCTGGCCGAAGGCAACAAGCTTCGTTGCCATCCTCAGCCCCCTGGTGGATCACCAGCCCGGACGGTACCTGGTGGAGGATCCGCAGGTCGCTGAGTATTACCTGCACGCCGAGAGTCACTGGGCGGAGTGGTCGAGTACCCGGAACATAGTGCTGCCGTCGGGTCTGTCCACGGGTGGCCCGAGCAGTGCCGCGGGAGTCGTCGGCCCCGGCAACGCGGGCACCTACGGCACCAAGATCTCCGAGGGCTACTTCACGCTGATCGCGCTCAACTTCTCGGACACAACCTCACTGGACCGGAAAATCCGCGCTGACCTCAAGAAGAACCACCACTACCAAATCATTCAGGTCGTCCCCTACGGCCCGGCACCTGGCACGTACGTGATCTGGCAGTACGAGCCAACCCGGTGACCCGTACCCCCGCTGGTCCCTGGAGTCGAAGGTGAGTGCGTTCGCGACCGCCCAGAGGCGGGACAAGCAGTCCCGTCTCGTGGTCCCGCTGCCGCCAGACGATAAGGAGAAGCACTCCTACGTTGAGCGCAACCTCGGCTACCTGACGACCCTGCTCTTCATCGGCTCGGCCTGCCTTGTCATCAGCCAGGTCAGGTTTGAGCTGGACGGTGCGGTGCTCTGGCCGTTCATGGCCTTTACCGCGATCTACGTCGCGTACCAGGCGATCAGCCTGCCGGTGAACTTCACCGGCCGGGGCTTCGACCTTGCCGCTCACCGGAAATTTATCCGGTCATGGCAGCCGGACAGCTACCCCACTGTTGACATCTTCCTGCCGGTCTGCGGCGAGCCCATCGAGGTGCTGAGGAATACCTGGACGGCCGTCTCCGCGCTAGTCGCCGGCTATCCGGGTGTCGCTCTGCCCTACGTACTGGACGACGGCGGGTCTGACGAGGCACAGTCCGTGGCGGGATCATTCGGCTTCCGCTACATCCGCCGGCCCGACCGGCCCGCATACAAGAAGGCCGGGAACCTGAGGTACGCGTTCGCCCGCACCGACGGCGAGTACCTGCTGATTCTCGATGCCGACTTCGCGCCGC
>JASIGS010000553.1 GCA_030052355.1 Streptosporangiaceae bacterium
GACCCGCGCTGGCGGGACAACATCGCGTTCAACGAGTACTTCAACGGCGACACCGGGGCCGGCCTCGGCGCCTCGCACCAGACCGGCTGGACTGGCCTCGTCGCTGACATCATCCGCCGCAGGCACGGCGCGGTCCCCCCGCTCGGCACCGTGCTGGAACGGATCGTCTCCGCGCCGGAGCAGGCCGCCCGCTGACCACTGGCTCTTCCCAGACGGGAAGGCTCCCCCCGGCGGTCGCCGACTCGACTGTCCACTGACGGCCGGGCGCTGCCGCGCACTAGGGTCGTGTGCATGAGTCTTGACGGTGAATACGAGCCGAGCCCAGCCCAGTGGGTGCGCGACCAGGTCGCGGAGTACGAGGCGTCGGGCGGCGAGCGCGCCAACACGCTTCGCGACACCGGCCTGCCGGTCGTCATCGTGACGACACGCGGTAACAGGTCAGGGAAGATCCGCAAGATGGCGCTGATGCGGGTCGAGCACGACGGGCAGTACGCGCTCGTCGCGTCCAAGGGCGGCGCCCCCAGCAACCCGGTCTGGTACTACAACCTGAAGGCCAGCCCGAAACCGGTGCGGATCCAGGACGGACCCGTGCCGCACGAGTACGAGGTCCGCGAACTGGACGGACCAGAGCGCGCGCAGTGGTGGGAACGCGCGGTGGCCGCTTACCCGCCCTACGCCGAGTACCAGCAGCGGACCGAGCGGCTCATCCCCGTGTTCCTCGCGACGCGCTCCGGGTAGGCAGACGGCCGTGTCTTCCGCCGGTCATCTGATCGCCGCGGGCAGCAGTCCGAACGTCGAGGGCTGGCTGCAGGCCGGCGAGTTCGGCCTCGCGCTGCTGCTGTCAGCGGTAATCGGGCTGGAGCGCGAGCTCAGGCAGAAAAGCGCGGGGCTGCGGACGCACACGCTGGTCGGCGCGGGTGCCGCGCTGTTCATGCTGATCAGTAAGTACGGCTTCAGCGACGTGCTGGAGCCACGGCTGGTCGTGCTTGACCCGTCCCGGGTGGCAGCGCAGATCGTGACCGGTGTGGGCTTCCTTGGTGCGGGACTGATCTTCGTTCGGCAGGACGCCGTGCGCGGGCTCACCACCGCGGCGTCTGTCTGGGTGACCGCCGCCGTTGGCGCCGCCGCGGGGGCTGGCCTGCCCGTGCTCGCCGGGCTGGCGACCGCCGCCTACGTCGTCATTGCGGTCGTAGTCCCGCCGCTGACCAGGCGCCTGCCCCGGTCCGGCACTGCCCTGTCGACGCTGCGGGTCCGCTACCCGGATGGCCGGGGCATCTTGCGCGACATCCTTCAGCTGGCGACCCAGCGCGGGTTCGCCGTGGACCGACTGTCTACCCACGCCGTGGGCCTTGAACAGGAGGGTGAGCGCGCGGCCACTGATGGCGGCACGGTCGAGGTCTCGCTGCTCGTGCACGGCCGGGGCTCGGTCAACGACCTCGCGGCCGCACTGACCGAGCTGCCCGGCGTGCACGCGGTGCTGGCCGACGACGTCAATGTTCCGGACGCGGGCTAGAGCAAACCGGTCTGAACAACTCATTCCCGGCTTGGTCAGCGTGACGGCCCCGTAGAGCCTCCGGCGATCTCGTAGGACCATAGTTCACTGCTCACGGCGACCGGCCTGGCCTGCTCGCCCCCGCTCGCGGCGGCCTCGGCTGCCTGACGGTGGCCGTGACCGAAGGCTGGCGAGGTCCGCCACGCCTCGAACGCTGCCTCGTCGCGCCAACGCGTCACGACCAGCCAGGTGGTGCGCTCGTCGGTGGGCTTGAGCAACTCGAAACCCTCGAACCCGTCCTGGCTGTCCACCGCGCCCGCCCTGGCGGCGAACCGCCGGGCCAGCTCGTCCCCGCTGTCTGCCGGGACCGTGATTGCATTGATCTTCACGACTGTCATGGACTAAATCTTGTCACTCCGAAGACCGACAGCCGCCCGGCCAGTCCCGAAGCCGGTCAGGCTGCGCTAAGCACTCAGCGGCACGCCGACCCTGACCCGCATCAGCGGGAGCATCCGGCCAGGGATCGAAGCCGACGGCGCCTCGCCTATGCGCTCGGCGCCCATCCTCCGGTAGAAGCCTTCGGCGTTCGGGTCCGCTTCGATGTTGAGGTACTCGAATCCGGCGGCGGCTGCGAACGTCATCGCGTCCTGCCACATGAGCCGGCCGAGGCCGGTGCCGATCTCGTTCGGCGTGACCCACATGTTGCCGAGCTCGCCGACCGGCGGCTCGCCATCCACGCTGTAGAACCCGACCACTAGTCCGTCCCGGTCGGCCACCACGATGTGCCGCCGTGCGACCTCATCTGGGCTGAAAGTAAGCTCGGCCCGGCATGACTCGATGAATGCCTGGTCATAGCCCCAGAACCCTTTAGCCGCCAGGGCCAGGTCGGTCAGCGTGCTCGCCTCATCTGGCCTGGCGCGCCGTAGCGTCACGTCGTCACTCTCCCTCGGCCCAGATCGTCGCCATTGGGGTCAACGCTAGCCCGACTCCCGGGAACGCCGCGTCAGCGGTCAGCCGGTGCCCGGAGCGGTGACGAAGTCGATCAGCTCCTCGACCCGGCCGAGGAAGGCGGGCTCGAGGTCCGCGTAGGACCGCACCGCGGTCAGGATCCGGCGCCAGGCCGCGGCGGTGTCCGGCGGCCAGCCGACGGCGGCCAGCACGCCGTCCTTCCACGGCGTACCGCGCGGGACGTCAGGCCAGGACCCGATGCCGAGCACGGCTGGCTTCACCGCCGCCCAGACGTCGACGTACGGGT
>JASIGS010000554.1 GCA_030052355.1 Streptosporangiaceae bacterium
GCGGAGTCCGACGTGATGGCGTTCTGCCGGGAGCGGCTGGCCAACTACAAGGTGCCGCGGCGGGTCGAGTTCCGCTCTGAATTGCCGCGTAACCCGGCAGGTAAGACCCTGAAACGGCTGCTCAGGGAGGAGAGCTCATGAGCCAGGAACAAGCAGCGGGGGGTTCCGGGGGGTCGACCCCCCGGGCAGCAGCTGCCGACGGCAGCGCCCCGGAGCAAGTCGTTACCTACGAAAAGCGTGACCGTAGCGCGGTGATCAAGCTGAACCGGCCGCGGTACCGGAACGCGCAGAACTCGGCCATGACCTACGCGCTGGACGCGGCGTTCACTCGCGCGGTCGACGACGACGAGGTCGCGGTCATCGTGCTGGCCGGCGCTGGCGAGCACTTCTGCGCCGGGCACGACATCGGCACGCCCGGGCGCGACATCGACGTGACGTTCGAGCGCAAGGCCGTGATGTGGTGGGACCACGTTGGCAAGCCGGGCGCGGACAACCGCTACGCCCGGGAGATGGAGGTCTACCTGGGCATGTGCCGGCGCTGGCGGGAGATCCCGAAGCCGTCGATCGCGATGGTGCAGGGCGCGTGCATCGCCGGCGGGCTGATGCTGGCCTGGGTCTGTGACCTGATCGTCGCCTCGGAGGACGCGTTCTTCGCCGACCCGGTGGTGCGGATGGGTATCCCGGGCGTCGAGTACTTCGCGCATCCGTGGGTGGTCGGGCCGCGCTTCGCCAAGGAGATGCTGTTCACCGGGGACAGGTTCCCGGCGTCGCGTGCGTACGAGCTCGGCATGGTGAACCGGGTCGTGCCGCGCGCCGAGCTGGCCGACACGACGTTCGCGATCGCGGCGAAGATCGCCGCGATGCCCGCGTTCGGGCTGGCGCTGGCCAAGCGGGCGGTCAACCAGTGCGAGGACCAGATGGGGATGCGGTCCGGCATGGACTCGGTGTTCGGCCTGCACCACGTCGCGCACGCGCACAACGCCGAGACCGGCGCCGACTCCCTCGCCGGGATGGACGCCCGCTCGATGAAGCAGGCATCGGCCTGAACCTGGGCCCCCGCAGTGCCTGGGCGCTCAACTGCCGTGACGCCTGAGGTGTGACGCAGGTCACATCCGGGTGAGTAACGCGTGCGCTGCCGCTGTCGCTGTACCGGGGCGTGTAGCTGGCCGGCCTCACCCCCGCTCGAGGCCGCCTCACCCTAAGGAGAGAAATGCGCCTACCCACCTCGCTCGCAGCCCGCGTCGGCGCGGTTGTCGCCACGGCGGCCATCGCGGTCACCGGCGCCACGGCCGCGGCAGACGCCTCGACCACCACGCACGCCGTGAAGAAGATCCCGACCACGCTGACCATTTCGGCGGCGAAGCCCGTGGTGCACAAGACCAACGTCTCCGACGTCGTCAAGGGCCACCTGACCGCTGGCAAGTTCAACCTGCGCGGGCTGCCGGTCGCACTGGAGCGGCAGGGCCCGAAGGGTCACTGGTTCGTGGTCCGCCGTGAGTTCACCGGCCGTCACGGCTACGTCGCGTTCCGCGTGCATTTCAAGAAGTCGATCACGCTGAAGCTGGTCTTCCGCGGCACCCGGAACTTCGCCAAGTCGACCAGCGCCACCGTCACGATTTCCTAACACGGTCGCCGCAGCACACCGGGGGGCGTTCCGGCCGACACGGCACCGGAACGCCTTCCGGTGTGCCAGTCTTACTGGCGCGATGGGACATATGGAGAACGCACTGGCCCGGGCGCGCGCCGGAGACGAGGCAGCGTTCCTCGAGCTGTGGCGTTCCCTCCAGCCAAGACTGCTCAGGTTCCTGCGCGTACTCGGCTGCGATGACCCAGACGACGTGGCGAGCGAGACCTGGCTGCACGTGGTCAGGGACCTGCACAGGTTCTCCGGCGGCGACGAGGACTTCCGCCGGTGGCTGTTCGCCATCGGCCGGAACCGGGCCATAGACGCCGCCCGGGCCAGGTCGCGCCGGCCGGCCAGCCCGGTGGCTCGTGGCCTGGACATCCTTGCCGACGACCAGCTAGTGGAGGATCAGGTCCTGGACGGGATGTCGGTGGCGGGTGCGGTCGCCATCGTGGCGCGGTTGTCGCCAGACCAGGCGGAGGCGGTCGCGCTGCGGGTGATCGCTGGCCTGGACACACCCGACGTGGCGAAGATCCTCGGCAAGTCCGCCGGCGCCGTCCGGGTCGCGCTGCACCGCGGCCTCAAGGCGCTGGCCGCTGACCCATCCGTCCGCGCGCTCGCGGCGAGGCCTGCCGCTCAGTCGGTTTTCGGGACGCTGGAGGAGGTGGACAAGTGAACACCGACCGGCCCGACGACCTGGGCTCGCTCGAACCCGGCGTCGATCAGCTGCTCCGGACGCTGACCGCAGCGCCGGCGGCCGGCGAGCTCGCTGGCGAGCAGCAGGCGCTGACCATGTTCCGGTCCAGCCAGCACCCGGCCGCCGCCCAGCCCAGCGTCAGACCTGCGCTGGCTCCGGTTTGGTGGCGGTGGCGGCTCGTGCTGGCTGGCGGCGCTTTCGGCGCCCTCGTCGGCGGCGTGGCCGCGGCCGCCTACCTCGCGGTCCTTCCCGCCCCGGTGCAGAACTTCGCCGCCAGGAATCTCAGCTTCCTCGGCGTCCCCCCGGTGCACCACGTCGAGCACAATCCGGCGCCGCCCGCGGCACGCTCCACCGCGCCGGGCGGGCACCACGGGACGGCGTCATCCACCCGGCCCGCCCCGGCGAAGTCAGGCACGGCGTCCGGCGGCCGCCGGCCGTCCGTCTCGAAGTCGCCGAAGGCCTCGAAGTCACCGAAGGCCTCGGCGTCGTCCGACCTGCTGACCGCGACCGTGCCCGCCGGCCTGATCACCGCGGGCGACCCGGCCACGGTCGACGGCACGCTGACCAAGGCCGGCAGCGCGGTGCCGGGCGCGACGGTGAAGCTGCTCGAACGGCCCGCTGGCACGACGGGCTGGCAGGTCGTCGGGTCTGGTACGACAAATTCTTCCGGGAACGTGACGGTCCAGGTCTCGGCTCTCGTCACCAACGCGGCCTTCCGGCTGACCGGTCCGGCCGGGTCCAACAGCCCGGTCGTGAAGATCAAGGTGAGCCCGCTCGTCACCATCGTTCTCAAGCTCGGCGCGCGACAGATCCGGGACGTGCTGGTCGTCAGCACGCAGGACGCGCACCCGGGCAACGTGGTCGTGCTACAGGTGCAGCAAGCCAACGGGGACTGGGTCGCGCTCAAGACCCACACGCTGAACGCCAACGGCAAGGC
>JASIGS010000555.1 GCA_030052355.1 Streptosporangiaceae bacterium
GAGCGGGCGTTCGGCACCGAGGTGCTGTTCACCAGGGAGGGTGGCAGCGGGCCCGAGGCTGACCTGGCGGACATCCTGGGCGCGCCGCTGGTGTTCATAGGAGTCGGCCTCGACGCCGACCGCGCGCACGCGGCGAACGAGCGAGTGAGCACCGAGCTGCTGCTCAAGGGCACGGAGGCGGCCGCGTACCTGTGGGACGAGTTCGCTGCCAGCGCGGCGGAGCTGACGGCGGACAGGTGAGCGCGGCGGCTGATGTTCCCGGCGACGCTGATCCGGGCCCGCCCGCGCTGACCCGGCTCGCACTGGCCCGGGGCGACGTGGACCGGAGCGGCCACCTGCGCACCGACGAGGCGTGGCTGGCCGCCGCCTGGACCGACCCTGACACGCGCGTGCTCGTGGTTGAGCGCGGCCGGGCACTGGTCGGGCTCGGCGACGGGCAAGCCTGGCTCTGGACGTGCCCCCCTGCGCAAGCTCCAGACGGTGTGCGTTTCCTGCTCGGGGTGGCCGACGACGGCGTCGTGTACTTCGGCGTGGCCGCGCCGCTGCCCGAGCCCGCGCAGCCGGGCGTGCGGCCGGTCAGCCTGCGGGAGGCCGGCCCGCTGTTGTCGGACCGGGACGCCGGCCTCATGACGCACGCGGTCGCGCTGGCCAACTGGCACGAGACGTACACGCACTGTCCCCGCTGCGGCGCCGTTACCGAGCCGATCGCATCCGGGCACGCGCGCCGCTGCCCGGTGGACGGCAGCGAGCACTTTCCGCGCGTCGACCCCGCGATGATCGTGCTGGTCACCGATCCGGCCGACCGCTGCCTGCTGGCTCGCAACGCGGCCTGGCCGGTACACCGGGTTTCGATACTCGCCGGCTTCGTGGAGGCCGGCGAGTCGGCCGAGCAGGCGGTCACCCGCGAGGTCCACGAGGAGACGGGGATCACCGTCAGCGAGATCGACTACCTCGGCAGCCAGCCGTGGCCGATGCCGCAGAGCCTCATGCTGGGATTTCGCGCTCTCGCCCGGGAGACCGCTGAGATCAGGGTGGACCACGACGAGATCGTCGAGGCGAACTGGTACAGCCGTGACGACCTGCGCGACGCGGTGACCGAGGGCCGGCTGTTGCTGCCGCCGCCGGTGTCCATCGCGCACCGCATCATCGAGTCCTGGTACGGGTCTGAGCTTCCAGGCACCTGGTGATCAGCCGGCCACGACCTCGCCGGCTAGCGGTCGTCGCCGTTCGTCGCCTCGCCGTCCTCCTGCCTATCGCCGTACGGATCTAGGTCCGCGGAGTGCCCGGTCAGCACGGCGAGCGAGGCACCGATGCCGGTGTCCCGGTCACCCACAAGTTCCCACGCCCGGGATACGCCCACGATCACCGACATGACGAGTGTGTATCCGATGACTTCCAGGGCCATCATGTTAGCCGGATCAACGATGAGCACGATCCCGCTGATCAACTCGGTGCCGAAGATCAGGAAGAGCAAGCTCATGAGCTCGAACTGACGGAACAGCCGTGGCCGAGCCGCCCGGCTGGATCTGATCGAGCGGATCGCAGCGGCGGTGTACAGCACGCCGATCACGCCCAGCACGAGGGCTGGGTAGCCGGAGTTGGTGGTGGGCACGAGGCTGAAGAGCGAGACCGCCAGTGCGTTGCTGAACGACAGCAGCGCGGCTGCGGCTCGGATCTGCCGGATAACGGCGGGCCCGGCCGTCGGACCGGTACGCCGTGGCGCAACCGACATCGCGACGAACAGCAAGCCGGTCAGCGAACCGGCCGTGGCCGCGGTGGCAGTGAACAGGTCAGGAGAGGTAGCAAGCGCCACCGCGCCACGATACCGGGCGGTCGCCTGGCCGCGGAGGCAGTCCTCTCCATATGCCGATTGACAATGCATCGGTTATCTACTTATTGTTTAGCCCATGGCGGCGACGGCGTTCCGGATGCGAGAGCCCGCGTACTTTGTTCTCGCGTCGCTCGCAGATGGGCCGCTGCACGGCTGCGCCATCATCAGGGACGCTGAGTGCTTGTCGGACGGCCGGGTCAGGCTCGCGACCGGGAGCCTGTTCACCTTGCTCGACCGGCTGGCCGGTGCGGGCTTCGTGACGCTGGCTGGGCAGCACGTGGTGGCTGGCCGTGTCCGCCCTTCCTATGGGCTCACCCGGTCGGGACTCACCCGTTTGCACGCCGAGGCTTCTCGCCGGGTCGTGACGGCCGGAGTGCTCGCGCGCTCCACACACGGTGAGCGGATCGGCAGGATCGTGAGCGTGGGCGGCAGGGTCCGGCTCGGCAGGTACGTGGGGACAAGATGACCACGAACCGGACGGAGGGCCAGGACGCGTCCGCGCTGGAGCGCCGCTGTCACCTGCTGCTGTTCGCGTACCCGGCCGAGTACCGGCGGCAGCGGGCCGAGGAGATGGTCGGGACGCTCATCGCTACGACCCCTGCCGACCGGAGCTGGCCGCTGCGGCGGGACATCCGTGCGCTTGTAATGGGCGGGCTGCGGGCTCGTAGCGAACAGAACCGCTACCCGGGAACCGTGACCAGCCTGCGCCTCGCCGCACTGCTGGGCTGCGCTATCTACCTCAGCGAGGTGGCTGCGGCTCACGTGAGCCAGGGCGGTTGGTACCAGTACCCGCTGCCGCCGGTAGTCGCGACGGCCGTTCTCTGGGTCGCGGCACTCGTGCCATTTCTGGCTGACCGACGGCTAGTGGCGGTGATCGCTGCGCTCGCTGCCGCAGCCAATGTCATCGACCGCCAGGTCTGGGCGGAGCCGCGCGGAGCAGTACTGGCAGTCCTCGTGCCTCTGGTAATGCTCCTACTGTTGTCAGGCGGCGCCGCGCGGCCGCCGCTGCTCTGGATCTGGCTACCCGGGCTGGTGATAGCAGCGACCGTGCTCGCCCAGTTCCTTGGCGCCACTGATCCAGCAGCGTTCTGGACGCAGCAACCACTGCCCGTCGTCCTGATAGCCGTCGCCGGCGTCTGGATCCTGGTCGATGCCCGTCCCGCGGCAGGCGTGGCCGCCTACTGCGGCTTGCAGTTCCTGACCAATTGGACGTACTTCGGGTGGACGGATAGCTGGTTCCAGGCCCCGAAAGCACCGCTCGAGACGGCGGGGCCTTGGGCTGGCGGGTTCGGGCCAGCGCAGTCGGCGCTCGGTCAGTGGCAGTGGCTGCTGGTTGCGCTGCTGCTCGCGATGCTGGCGGTGTGGCGGGTTCGGCGGCAGGAGGTGCTCTGATCGGATGGAGAAGCACATGATCCCCGCGCGGAAGCCGGCCCACACGGGCGCTGGGGCGCCGCGTCAGGAGGCTCAGCGGACGACCGAGGCCGCGAGCCTGGTCGCCGAGTCGGATCCGGCCGCGGGTGCGGGGCGGCCGGGCCGGAAAGCGCGGCCAGCATGAGCCCGCTGGAGCGCCGATGTCGCCTGCTCATGTTCACGTACCCGGCGGAGTACCGGCGGGAACGTGGCGATGAGATGGTCGGCACGCTGCTGGACACGACGCCCCCCGGCCGGACCTGGCCGCGACCGGGAGACATCTGGGCGCTGGTCATCGGCGGCCTGCGGTCCCGGTCAGTGCGCAGCCGGCGTCTGGGCATGGCCACCAACCTGCGGCTGGCAGCGCTGTTCGGCGTCGCCATCTACCTCAGCGTCGTTGCAAACGGCTCAATAGTGTGGGGACTGACTCCCTACACAGCTGGCTGGCCGTACTGGCTGATGGGGCTGCTCATCGCGGTGACCATCCTGGCGGCCTGGTTCGCGCCCCGGACGGTCGTTCTCGTCGCGGCACTTGTCGCCGCCACGTTCTGCTACGAGGAGCCGACGCTAGTATTCCGCCTGACGCCGTCCTTGTACGTTCCCAATCTGGCCGAGGCCCTGCTGCTCGTTTTGCTCGCGGCGCTCGTGCTGCTCTCCGGAGGCCGGAAGAGGCCGCCTCGACTGTGGCTCTGCCTGCCAGGGCTCGCGATTGCAGCTGCCCTGCTGTCCAGGCTGCTCGTTCCGGCCGCGAACTGGTTCCCGAGCACGAGCACGTTTCCGGAGGGTCAGACAACCCTGCTGGCTGTGGTGCTCGTCATGTTCCTGGCGTTCGTCGTGATAGACCCTCGCCCTGCATTGGCGCTGGCGATCTACTTCGGCTTGTTTCTTGCCAACCAGGTGATCATGACGCTGATGCTGAAGACGCCGCCGCACGGAGCGGGATTGTCCCTCGGGGAGCTTGACTGGGTGTGGTTGTGGCCGGGCCTCGTTCTCGCGGTGCTGGCGCTCTTGCTGGTTCGGCGCAGGCCGCGGGCGGTGTTGTAAGCGGATGGAGAAGCCTGTGATCCCGATGCGGGAGCCGACGTATTTCGTGCTGGCGTCGCTGCTCCAGGGACCATTGCACGGGTACGCGATCATCAAGCGGGCCGAGGAGTTGTCTGGCGGGCGGGTGCGGCTGGCGACCGGCACGCTGTACACGGCGCTGGACCGGCTGACCGCGGAGGGTTACGTGACGCTGGTCAGT
>JASIGS010000068.1 GCA_030052355.1 Streptosporangiaceae bacterium
GCGCAGCGACGGGCGCAGCTGGCGGTGCAGGGTTTCCTGCAGCTTCGCGACCAGGTCTCCGAGCAGGGACCTGAAGCGCTCGACGCCTTCTACACGTCGGCCGCGGCACTGGTCCGCGACCGAGTGCCCGGCTGGCGGTCCACCTGGTCAGGCGGACCGCTCGCCGCAGCACAGCGCACGGGGGATCAGCTCGAGCTGCTCGAGCAGGGCAGCAGCGAGTACTTGCGGCACGGCCGGCTGGCCGTGGTCGCCCCGCCGGCCGAGCGAGCGTACGGCATGTGCGGCCGGCTACTCACGTTCCCCTCCGAATAGTCGGAAACCGCAAGGAGGCATCATTGCCACGATTCAGGAACTTAGTGCGGCGAGCGAGGACACCCCTGTCTGTCTCGGCCGCGCTGGTCGCCGCGGCAGCGCTGTCGATTTTCGTCCCGGCCGGGTCGGCTTCTGCCGCCTCGACCGTCACGATCGACGGCAGCGTCCACTACCAGACCGTCGCCGGCTTCGGCGCGTCCGAGGCATTCGGCCAGGCCGAGGACATCATGAACGCGCCTGCAGCGACGCAGCAGGCGGCGCTCAACCTGCTGTACAGCCGCACGTCGGGTGCCGGGCTGACGATCCTGCGCAACCAGGTCGGCTCGGACCCCGGGTCGGTGATCGAGCCGAATGCTCCCGCTAGCCCTTCGGCTCCGCCGTCATACGTCTCGTTGCAGTCGATCGACGACGATCAGGGCCAGCTGTGGCTCGCGCTGACGATCAAGAAGGAGTTCGGGGTCCGTGACGTGTTCGCGGATGACTGGAGCCCTCCCGCCTACATGAAGACCAACGACTCCACCGCCAACGGCGGGACACTGTGCGGCGTGCCGGGCGCGACCTGCGCGAGCGGCAACTGGGAGCAGGCGTACGCCAACATGCTCGTCCAGTACGCGCGCGACTACGCGCAGGCGGGCGTGCCGCTCAGCTACATCGGCTTCGAGAACGAGGCGAACCTCGGGCCCGACTACGACGGCATGATCATGGATCCGACGCAGACAGCCGACTTCGCCCCGGTGATCGGTGCCACGCTGGCCCGCTCGGGACTGAAGACCAAGCTGGAGTGCTGCGCCGCCGAGGGCTGGGACTACGCGCAGCAATACGCCGCGGCGCTCGAGGCCAACCCGGCCGCCGAGCACTACGTCAGCGTGTTCACCAGCCACGGCTACACCGAATGGCCAACTTTCCCGGTAGCCGGCTGGACCAAGCCGGTCTGGGAAACCGAGTGGTCGACCTTCGAATCCTTTGACCCGGCGTGGGACGACGGCACCGACGCCTCCGGCTTCACCTGGGCAAATCACATCATCACGGCCTTCGACTCGGCGAACGTCAGCGCCTTCCTGTACTGGTGGGGCTCGAGCGAGCCGACGTTCAACGGCGACAACGAGAGCCTGATCCAGATCGACGGCACGACCGTTATCCCGTCTGGCCGGCTCTGGGCGTTCGCCAACTTCAGCAGGTACGTCCGGCCCGGCGCGGTCCGCATCGGTGCCACGACCTCCGACTCAGGCCTGGAACTCAGTGCGTTCCGCAACCGTAACGGCTCGGTCGCGGTCGTGGTGCTCAACAACGACACCACATCGGACACCGCGTCGTTCTCGCTGCAGAACCTTGGCCTGCCAGGCGGCCCGGCGTCGGTGACGCCGGTCGTCACTGACGCGACGAGCAATGCCGCGCCGCAGGCTCCGATGTTCACCCGGTCGGGCGGTTTCACCTATACCCTGCCGGCCCGTTCCCTGGTTACCTTCGTGGTTAACGGGTGACAGCGCCTGCCGCGGGACCGTCCGTGCGGGCGGTCCCGCGGCAACGCGCTTACGCCCCCGGGACGCTCCCGCCCGGTGCAGTGAAAGGAATGACGTGCTGGTAGCCGGTGTCGACTCGTCGACGCAGTCGTGCAAGGTGGTCCTCTGCGACGCCGACGACGGCACTGTGGTGGGGTCCGGGAGCGCACCGCACCCAGACAGCGCCGAGCCCGACCCGGCCGCATGGTGGGATGCACTGCAGGCTGCGGGCGACGGGCTGTTGCGCCGGGCCGCCGCGGTCGGGGTGGCTGGCCAGCAGCACGGGATGATCGTGCTGGACGGCGACGGCGAGGTCATCAGGCCAGCGCTGCTGTGGAACGACCTGCGGTCCGCAGGCGCCGCCGCCGAACTGATCGCCGAGGCGGGCGGCCCGCAGTGGTGGGCCAGGCATACCGGCAGCGTCCCGGCGGCCTCCTTCACCATCACCAAACTGCGCTGGCTGGCCGAGCACGAGCCGGGCAACGCGGCGCGGGCGGCGGCTGTGCTGCTGCCGCACGACTGGCTCACCTGGCGGCTGCGGGGTGCCATGGGGGAGCGCGAGGCCGGGCGGCGGGAGACACCGCCGGTGCGGCGGGCGGGCCCGACGGAGCCTATCGACCTGGTGACCGACCGCGGCGACGCGTCTGGCACCGGCTACTTCTCGCCAGCCACGGGAGCGTGGCTGCCCGACCTGCTGGCGAGCGCGGTCGGGCACTCGCTGCTGCTGCCCAGGCTGGCTAGGCCGGCCGAGATCGTAGGCCAGACGGAGTGGGGAGCCGTGGTGTCGCCAGGGACCGGCGACAACATGGGGGCCGCGCTCGGTCTCGGGCTCAGTACCGGCGATGTCGTGGTGTCGATCGGCACGTCGGGCACCGCGTTCGCGGTCAGTGAGACGCCTGCCGACGACCCTTCCGGCGAGGTATGCGGATTCGCCGATGCGACCGGCCGGTTCCTGCCGCTTGTGTGCACGGTGAACGCCGGGCTCGTGATGTCCGCAATGGCCGAGCTGCTCGGCGTTGACCTGGCCGGGCTTGATGAGCTCGCGCTGAAGGCCGAGCCGGGCGCGCAGGGCATTACCCTGCTGCCGTACCTGGACGGCGAGCGAACGCCGAACCGGCCGTCCGCGACGGGTGTGCTGCGGGGGCTGACCACGCGGAACGCCCGCCCGGAGAACCTCGCCCGCGCCGCCATCGAGGCATTGCTTGCCTCGCTGGCTGAGGCGACCGACAGGCTGACCGAGCAAGGCTGCGTCCGGCGGCGGGTGCTGCTGGTCGGCGGCGGCGCGCGGTCACCGGCCGTGTGTGCGCTCGCGCCAGGGATCTTCGGCTCGCCTGTGCTTGTGCCGCAGCCTGGCGAGTACGTGGCTCTCGGTGCCGCGCGCCAGGCGGCGTGGGCGCTGTCGGGCGGCGCGGAGCCGCCGGACTGGCCCGCCCGGCCTGCCAAGCTATACGAGGGCCCGCCCGAGCCGCTGGTAAGGCAGCGCCACGCCGCGCTCCGCGACGAGACCGCGAGCTGGCCAGAGGCCAGCAGCTAGCCAGGCCGGGCACCCGCCAGCGCAAGGCTGGGCACACAAGCTAGGCATACAAACTAGGGCCGCAGAGCCAGGACCGCACAGCCAGGACTGCACAGAGAGGATGACAGCTGCATGACCGCAGACAACTATGTACCGTCGCGCGAGGACCACTTCTCCTTCGGGATCTGGACAGTCGGCTGGCAGGGGGTCGACGTGTTCGGCTCCGCGGTCCGCCCGCCGATGCCAGCCGAGCGCGCCGTGCGCAAGCTAGCCGAACTCGGTGCATACGGCGTGAACTTCCACGACAACGACGTCTTCGACTTCGGCGCCAGCGAGGCGGAGCGCGACTCGAGGATCGCGGCGTTCCGCAAGGCGCTGGATGAGACCGGCCTGGTCGTGACGACCGCGACCACGAACCTGTTCAGCCACCCGATCTTCAAGGAGGGCGGGTTCACGGCCAACGACAGGGACGTGCGCAGGTTCGCCATAGCGAAGGTGATGCGCAACCTCGACCTGGCAGCAGAGCTGGGGGCGAAGGTCTACGTGTGCTGGGGCGGCCGGGACGGGGCGGAGTCAGGTGCCGCCAAGGACATCAGGGCGGCACTCGACCGGCTGAAGGAAGCCTTCGACGTCCTGGCCGGTTATGTGCTGGCTCAGGGTTACGACATCAGGTTCGCGATCGAGCCGAAGCCGAACGAGCCGCGCGGGGACATCCTGCTGCCCACGGCCGGGCACGCGCTGGCGTTCATCAACGAGCTCGAGCACTCCGAGCTCGTCGGCCTCAACCCGGAGGTCGGCCACGAGGAGATGGCGAGCCTCAACTACGCGCACGCGATCACCCAGGCACTGTGGCACGGCAAGCTGTTCCACATCGACCTGAACGGCCAGCACGGCCCGCGCTACGACCAGGACCTGCGGTTCGGCGCCGGGAACGCGCGCGGCGCGTTCTGGGTCGTGGACGCGCTGCAGGCGGGCGGCTACGCCGGCCCTGTGCATTTCGACTTCAAGCCGCCGCGCACCGAGGACGACGAGGGAGTCTGGGTCAGCGCCGCCGCGTGCATGCGCAACTACCTGATCCTGCGGGACAAGGTGCGGAGGTTCCGCGCGGATCCGGAGGTGGCGCACGCGCTGACCGCGGCCAGGGTTGACCAGCTCGCGCTGCCCACCCTGGCGGACGGCGAGAGCTGGCGCGACCTGCGCGGCTTCAGCCCGGACGTCGAGGCTCTCGGCCAGCGCGGGATGGCGTTCGAGGCACTCGACCAGCTCGCGCTTGAGTACCTGTACGGAGTCCGGTAGGGGCGCGCTAGCCAGCAGGCGGCAGGGCAAGCACTGCCGCGGACTCGCTGGCCGCTTGCAGGCTGTGCTGGAGTGCCCGCGCCGCGGCGGCGGCGCGCTCGGTCAGGTCCTCGATCTCGGAGACGGCCAGCTGATCCGCCGCGGTACGGGCCACCAGGTCCAGGTAGCGGTCGTTGAGGCCGGCCAGCTCTAGCGCCTCACGCCAGTCCCGGCGTGCGTCGTCCGCGGCGTCCACCTGCGCGGCGAACCGCTCAAGCGCCTCCACCCTGGCGGCGATCGAATCGGCGGCGATGGCGACCGCCCGCTGCTGCGCTTCCAGCACGGCGGCTGTCATCGCGCCGGCCGGGTCCTGTGCTGCCTGCAGCCGCCGCAGCTGCGTTATCTCCAGCAGGGCCACGGCGACGTCCCACTCGTGCCGCCGCAGCGCGGGCTCGTCGGCCTCGACCATCCCGTCGGCGCGCACCTGCGAGCACAGGATCGTCTCGATCGCGACCTGCACCCTGGCGAGCACGCGGCGGTCGCCGTCTTGCAGATCGTGCGGCAAGATCACCCGGTCGCGGTGCCGCGCGATCTCCCGCTGCGAGGCCAGCCGCCACGGCCAGAGCCGCTCGCGAGACGCCCGCCGCCCGGCCAGTGGCTCGGTGACGAGCAGCCGGATGGCCTCAGGCAGTTCCGGGTCGCAGGCTGGTCTTGCCCACAGCACCTTCCTGCCGGTCATCAGTCCTCCCGGGCGTCAGCAGCATGGTAGCTTCCCCGGCCCCGGTCCGGCCCGGACGCCAGACCGCTGGCGTTGCGTGGGCTGGCAGGAGGGGCACTATGCCCCATTTATCGTCTGCTTGACGAATAACCTCATGGCGGGTTATCGTCAGTCTGACGAGTAGAAGACGGTACCTCGGTGCGCCGCACCAGGCGTCAGCAGGGAATGCCCCGCGGGCGATACCACGTTCACGGTGGCGGGAGCTAAGCGTTTACCCGCAGTCAACCGCGGCGCCGAGGGCCGTTCGACACGTCGTCGAAACAATCATGAGCCACGCTTGGTGCTGAGTGCCGGAAAAGGGTGAGTTGTCAGCGTGCCCGCTGAGGACCGCCATGATCATCAGGGAAAGGCAGCCGATGACCGACACCATCGACACCCTGGACACCGCCTCGGTCCAGGCCGACGTCCGCGAGGGCACGTACGGGGCGAAGGTAGCAACGATCGAGCCAGGCGGGGCCGAGTACATCCCGCTCAGCGAGCGGCACGGCAAACCGCTCCAGCAGTTCTGGACCTGGGTGTCGCCGAACATGGAGTTCGCCACCATCTTCGTCGGCATCATCGGCGTCTGGTTCTTCGGC
>JASIGS010000556.1 GCA_030052355.1 Streptosporangiaceae bacterium
CAGCTCCGGCTGGAGATCGAGAACACCGACTCGGACTGGGACCGCGAGAAGCTGCAGGAGCGCGTGGCGAAGCTCGCGGGCGGCGTCGCGGTGCTGCGGGCCGGCGCGGCCACCGAGGTCGAGCTGAAGGAGAAGAAGCACCGGCTCGAGGACGCCATCTCGGCTACGCGTGCCGCCATCGAAGAGGGCATCATCGCCGGCGGCGGCAGCAGCCTGCTGCACGTGGCCGCCCAGCTCGGCGACCTCGGCATGACCGGCGACGAGGCGACCGGCGTTCAGGTCGTCAGGCGGGCGCTGGCCGCGCCTGCCCGCTGGATCGCGGAGAACGCGGGCGCCGAGGGCGGCGTGGTCGTCGCCAAGATCACCGAGTTGCCGGCAGGCCAGGGCTTCAACGCGGCGACCGGTGAGTTCGGCGACCTGATCGCGCAGGGCGTCATCGACCCGGTCAAGGTGACGCGGTCGGCCGTGCAGAACGCCGCCTCGATCGCGGGCATGCTGCTCACCACCGAGGCGCTCGTCACCGAGAAGCCCGAGCCCGAGACCCCGCCCGCCAACGGCCACGGTCACGGTCACCAGCACTGACGGCCAGCACTGACCGTCGGCACTGACCGTCGGCACCGGCCAGGCAGACAGAGCCCGCCATCGCGCGAAAGCGCGATGGCGGGCTCTCGCTTGTCAATACACGCCCTTTGTCGGTCAATTACTATTCGCGTCCGAGCGACTCATTACTGTAACCATTCCGTTGCCAATCTTGATGTTGCCTTGACCGGCCGCAGGGGGAATGACGCTCTCGGGAACGTGCATTTCATGATCACGGAAACTTAGGCTTGTCATAGGATGCCGGAATTTCCGTGATCATGTAACGCCGGCCCTGATGCCGCTCCTGTTGTCCGGCCGGGATCCCTGCTCCCCCGTCGCAGGGATCCCGGGCCGGGCGAACGTGCCGCTGCTAGCGCGCCGTCGGCGCGCAGAACGTCGTCATGAGGTTGTCAGGGCCGTCGACGCACGGCGTGTAGCCGTTGGAACGGAGCATGTCCTTCGCTGGGTAGGTGCCCATGTACTGGAGGAATCTGGCCGCCAGCGAACCCGCCGGCGGGACGCCGTAGGCGTAGAGGTACTCGACGGTCCAGAACGGGTACTGGCTGGGACCGGTGCCGATGTCTCCCATGGTGTCCTGCAGCCCGTTCAGTTCGACCGGCTGCAGTCCCTGGCGGGTAAAGCTGTCGACGTCCGACGACTCGCCGTACCCGATGGCGCCAGGGACGGCGGCCACGGCCTGCAGCAGCTCCTGCGTCGTTCCCTCCTCGCGCCGTCGTCAGGTCGGTCAGACCCGTGTCCTTGTTGACCACGACGGCGAAGATGATCACCCCGATCGGCGTCCCGTAGTGCGGCTTGCAGGTCGAGCCTGCCGGGGCCGGCCCGTCCGACATCGCGATCTCGGACCCGGCCTCCTTCGGGTCCTGGGCGCCCTGGCCTGCCAGCCAGTTCAGCCCGCTGACTGACCCCGTTCCGGTGACCGTGATGTGGGCGTCGTGACAGGCACTCATGTACTGAGTCGCTATTGACTGGGCGGCGGGGGCGAACGCCGTGGAACCCTGGAGTTGCAGCGACCCGCCAGCGCACTGCGATCCGTCCGGCGCGCTAATGCTCACCAGCAGGCCGACGAGCACGCCGGCCAGCGGCAGGGCGGCGACGATCCGGCCGCCGACCAGCGAGCCGCGCTGCACGATCTTCTTGCAGGGGTCTGATGGCGTGCCGCTGAGCACCGAGCCCTGCACCCGGTGGCACCGGCGGATCGATCGAGACCGGCGCGTCCTCCGGCGGCAGAATGCCCTGGCCGGAGTCACCCGCGGCCTCGAATACCTCGGCACCGCGCACCTCGCGGCCGGGGAAATCGAAGGTCAGCGGCGTGTGGAAGTCCGAGCCGCGTATCGGCACGAAACCCGAGTTCCTGACCCGCAGAACGGCGAGCCATGGCACCGGCACCTCGCTCTGGTGGGCCATGCTGCCGGGCTCGCCGACGTAGACCCGGAACGTCAGCCGGCTGCTCAGCGACCGTATCTGGCTAGGAACGAGGTTGATCGGCGCGTCTAAGTACGCACGCCACGCGACGCGTTTGCGGTTGGCGAACAGGGTTGCGGCCCATCCCAGCAGGACCGTGACCAGAGCGGCGCCGACCGCCTGCACCCCAGCGGAATTTGCGACCAGGTAACCAATACGGCCGAGGCTGGAAGCCGCCACAATCCCCACACTTGACATTACGACCGCGCAATTCAGGGCATTGGGAGCAGTCGGTTAACGCTTTCCAACTCGCCAATGAATCTTTCCCGCATCTGGCCGCACCCGGCCCGCTGCCACAGGCGCCGGCGCGCGCGAGCAGAGCCGGGTGACGGGCCGCGGTGGGGTGGCAGACTCTGGGCCGAGCGGTTACTAGAATCGGGGGATCCCAGCTCCTCCAGACACGGAACGTGATATGAGCGACGAGAAGTTCGGCCCGCCCGCTCT
>JASIGS010000557.1 GCA_030052355.1 Streptosporangiaceae bacterium
TCGTTCCAGACCAAGGTGACCCACGGCTCGTCGAGAGCGGTCTCCTGGCCTGTTATCGGCTGCTCAACCTCAACAGGCGCGACGCCCATCGCCGTCACCTCCCCAGAAGTCAGTCTCCCACTCCCCCGAAACTAGTGTTCCACGCACGGCGCGTCGAACGTCGTGGGCAGACCAATACATTAGCGACATAACTGCACCCTCAGAGCGGCGCCCGCATTAAGGGCCGGAGTTTTCCGCGAATAGCGCTGAAGACGCCAGCCCTTATCCATGGCAGCGAGCAAAATGCGGCAGTTGTCCACAGACGCACTCGGCGCAGACCGCCACCGTGCAGCCTGACAGCACCATTGTCGCCATGACATTACTCCTATCCGGTGCAATTCAGACAATCCTCGAGCGGCAGGCCGGCGTCATCTCCCGGCGGCAGGCGATGGCAGCCGGGCTGGCGGCCGCCGCCATCGACAACAAGCTGCGTTCCGGCCGCTGGCAACGACTGCATCACGGCGTCTACGCGGCTTTCACCGGCATCCCTGACCGCCAAGCGCAGCTGTGGGCTGCCGTGCTCCGCGCTGGCCCGGGCGCAACGCTGAGCCACTGGACGGCTGCCGAGCTCTTCGGGCTGACCGATGAGCCCCGCAAGCTGATCCACGTCACCGTTCCATACGGGCGGGAAGTCCGCCCGGTCCGCGGCGTCTCCGTGCACTACTCGGACCGGGCGGCCAGGGCACGGCACCCGGTCCTGCTGCCACCGCGGACACGCATTGAGGACACCACGCTGGACCTGACGCAGGTCGCGGATAGCTTCGACCAGGCCTTCAGCTGGCTAAGCCTGGCGATCGGCCGGCGGCTCACCACCGACGGTCATCTACTTGCCGCGCTCGAGCTCCGGCACCGGGTTCGCTGGCGCCCTGAACTGCTGACAGCACTCGAAGACGTGGCCGAAGGCATCATGTCGCCGCTGGAACGCCGCTACGTCTACGGCGTCGAGCGCGCCCACGGCCTGCCCTCGGCCAGTAGGCAGGCGCGCACCGAGGTGGACGGCCGAGTGCACTACCTAGACAACCTGTACGAAGGAGCCATGCTTGCCATCGAACTGGACGGCCGTGCGGCTCACCCGCCGCAGCGGCGCTGGGCGGACAGCCACCGCGACAACGATCACGCTGCCAAGGGCATCCTGACCCTGCACTTCAACTGGGCCGATTGCGTCGAGCGGGCCTGTGAGTCGGCTGCTCGGGTCGCGGAACTGCTGAGGCAACGCGGGATGGCGGTGTCGCTGCGCCAGTGCGGGCCAGGCTGCAGCGCCGTGCGATAGGGGAACGCCCCTCGACTGCCGGGGCCGCAACCGTGCCGGGACTGCCGGGACCGCCACCGCCCCAGGACTGCCGGGACCGCAACCGCGCCCAGTACTGCAGGGTCTGCGCCGCGGCTGCCGCAGCCTCTTCGCGGTGCTCGATTCCGTAAGCTGCCCTGGTGAACACAGATCAGGCGGACGGCCCCTCCGGACCTCCCGGCCAGCCGGGGGCTCCGGGGGCTAGCACCGCGCTGCTGACCGATCACTACGAGCTCACCATGCTCAGGGCCGCGCTGCGCAGCGGAGCAGCGCACCGGCGGGCCGTCTTCGAGATGTTCGCCAGGCAGCTGCCGGATGGCCGCCGCTACGGCGTGGTGGCCGGCACGGGGCGGCTGCTGGACGCGCTCGAGCAGTTCAGGTTCGGCGACGCCGAGCTCGAGTTCCTGGACCGCAACGGCATCGCCGACGCGCAGGCGCTCGGCTTCCTGCGGAACTACCGCTTCAGCGGCAGCATCTGGGGCTACGCGGAGGGCGACTGCTACTTCCCGGGGTCGCCGATCCTGGTGGTGGAGGGCACGTTCGCCGAGGCGGTCGTGCTCGAGACCCTGGCCCTGTCGATCTTCAATCACGACAGCGCCATTGCCTCCGCGGCGTCCCGGATGGTGGTCGCGGCCGACGCCCGGCCACTCATCGAGATGGGGTCGCGGCGCACGCACGAAATGGCGGCGGTGGCCGCTGCCCGCGCCGCGTACATCGCAGGCTTCGCGTCGACGTCCAACCTGCGGGCCGGCTACCAGTACGGCATCCCCACGAGCGGAACGAGCGCGCACGCCTTCAGCCTGCTGCACGATACCGAGGGCCAGGCATTCAGTGCCCAGCTGGACACGCTCGGCGCGGGAACCACGCTGCTCGTGGACACCTATGACGTGCCGACCGCGATCAAGACTGCCGTCCAACTCGCCGGGCCCGGACTCGGCGCGATCCGCATCGACAGCGGCGACCTGCCCGTGGTCGCACGCGAAGCCCGAGCGCAGCTCGACTCGCTCGGTGCGCACGACACCCGGATCGTGCTGACTGGCGACCTCAACGAGTACTCGATCGCCGCGCTGGCGGTGGTGCCCGTCGACGGCTACGGCGTCGGGACGTCGCTGGTCACCGGGTCGGGCGCGCCGACGGCGGCGCTGGTCTACAAGCTGGTGGCGCGGGCCGACGACAGCGGAGAACTGCAGCCGGTCGCCAAGCGCTCGGTCGGCAAGCCGTCACGCGGCGGCCGCAAGTGGGCCGTGCGCATGCTGGACGAGGCCGGAGACGCGGCCACCGAGCTGGTCACCGACACCGAGCCAGGACCGCAGAAGGGCAGCCGGCCCCTGCTGCGCCTGCTGGTGCGGGACGGCGAGGCCGTAGGCCGCGAGCCGCTCGGGGCCGCCAGGGCCATGCACGAGCAGGCCATCGCCGAGCTGCCCGCGCAGGCCCTGCAGCTGTCGCGGGGCTATCCGGCCATCCCGACGGTGTTCGTGCCGGACCGCGACTAGGGGGCTATGGCAGACTGGGCCGGTGCATCCCAGTGCCGAGCACGTCGCCGGGCAGCTGCGCTCCCTTGGGGTCGAGGGACAGGTCAGGGAACTCCCGGAACCTGCGCCGACAGCAGCAACGGCTGCCGCCCAGCTCGGCTGCGAGGTCGGGGCCATCGCCAACAGCCTGGTGTTCAGCGCCGACGGCGAGCCGCTGCTGATCCTGACCAGCGGCGCGCACCGGGTGAACACCGCGAAGGTCGCCGCGGAGCTCGGCGCCGAGACGCTCACGAGGGCCGATCCCGACTTCGTGTACGCGAGCACGGGACAGCGCATCGGCGGCGTCGCGCCGGTGGGCCACCCCAGACCTATCCGCACCCTGGTCGATACCGCACTGCAGCGCTACGAGGTGGTCTGGGCGGCTGCGGGTCACGCGCACACGGTGTTCCCCACGTCCTTCACCGAGCTGGTGCGGATCACCGCTGGCACCGCCGCCGACGTGGGCTAAGGGGTGTCCCCTAGACTCGGCCCTGTGCGGGCGCTGATCATCGTGGACGTGCAGAACGACTTCTGCGAGGGCGGATCACTCGCCGTGGCGGGCGGAGCCGCCGTGGCCCGGGCGGTCAGCGAGATGCTGGCTGGCCCTGACGGCGCGCGGTACGCGCAGGTCGTGGCCACCCAGGATTACCACGTGAACCCCGGTGAGCACTTCTCGGCCACGCCGGACTACTCGGTGAGCTGGCCCGCGCACTGCGTGGCGGGCACACCCGGTGCCGACTTTCACCCGGACCTGGACACCAGCAAGGTCGGCGAGGTCTTCCGCAAGGGCGAGTACGCGGCCGCCTACAGCGGATTCGAGGGCACGAGCGCGAGCGGCGAGACCCTGCTGCACTGGCTGTCCGAGCACGGCATCGACGAGGTTGACGTGGTGGGGATAGCGACCGATTACTGCGTCCGTGCCACGGCCGCAGATGCGGCAAGGGCAGGGATCGACACGACCGTCCTGCTCAGCCTCACCGCCGGCGTGGCAGCACCGAGCACACGTGACGCGATCGACACACTGCGGGCGGCAGGAGTCACCACGACCGGAACGCCGCTGGTGGGCGCGGCCTAACTGGCCGACCCCGGTCAGCTGGCCCCGCCCAGACCGCTCTACTCAGCGGGCAGCACTACTCCACGGGCAGAGTCTCGTAGATCCGCTGACAATCGGGGCAGACCGGGAACTTCTTCGGATCACGGCTCGGCACCCAGACCTTGCCGCAGAGCGCGACGACAGGCGTGCCCGTCACGGCGCTGTCTACGATCTTGTCTTTCTCGACATAATGTGCAAAACGGTCATGATCGCCGTCGCCGTAAGAGGTGTCCTGGCGGGTATCGGTGTCCTGGCGGGTGTCGGTGCCAGGCAGGACTTCTGTGCTCACGGTCAGAGTCTACGCGGCAGGAATCATGGGGCTGCCGTCCGTCGTGCCGTGCCGGCTGCTAATTCCAGACCGGCTCGTCCGGGAAGGTGGCCACCAGCGCGAGGTCGCCGCCCTGCCGCCGGAGCACGGCCGGCCAGAGTCGCTCCGGCTCGGCGGCGAACGCGTCCGCCGGCTCCCCGGGCAGGACGAACCAGGCGCCCTCCGAGATCTCGTCGCGGAGCTGGCCGGACTTCCAGCCCGCGTACCCGGCGAACACCCGCAGCGAGCTGATGCCGCCGGCCAGCAACTCCGGTGGCGCGCCCAGGTCGACCAGACCGACCCTGGACATGATCGGCGATCCGTCCAGCGAGCGCCAGCCGACCGGATCCTCGCCACCCTTGACAAGTCCGAGGGCCAGCGCGCTGTTCGGGGAGATCGGTCCGCCCCGGAATATGACGGGTGGCCCTGTCGCCAGGTCCGTCCACGCCTCGAGCACCTGGTCGAGGTGGACCTCGGTCGGCCGGTTGAGCACGACGCCGAGTGTTCCCTCCTCCTTGTCGTCTTCGACGATAAGGACGACCGTCCGGCGGAAGTTCGGGTCACCGAGCATCGGAGTCGCCGCCAGCAGCCGGCCACAGAGGGAATCGTCCTCCATGACCCAATCATGCGCCGGCAACCTTGAACGCCGCACATCGGCGCCAGAAGAACTACCCTGCAAGAATGTCAACTGCAGGCAGCGACGGCGCCACTGCCGTAGCCCAGCCCGGCCAGCCCCAGGCAGACCTCGGGATCGACGCAGCACGGCTGCGTGTCGCGGTGCTGCGATTGTCCCGCCGGCTGCGCAAGCACTACCTTGCCGGGCTGACCCCGAGCCAGCTCTCCACGCTCTCGTCCGTCGGCAAGCACGAGCCGGTCAGGCTCGGCGACCTGGCCGCGGCCGAGCGCATCGCGCCCTCCACCCTCACCAGGCTGGTGAGCGCGCTGGAAGGGCTCGGCTACCTGCGGCGCGAGCCGGCCCCCGACGACGCCCGGGCCGCGCTCGTCAGCCTCACCGACCGGGGCAACGAGGCGCTGGAACGCATCCGGGAGGAAGCGACCAGCATGCTCACCGACATCCTGCTGACCTTGCCGGACGACCAGCGCGCCGCGCTGGCAGCCGCTCTCCCGGCGCTGGAAGAGCTGGCCGGCTCCGGCTAGGCACGCCACTGAGGCCGGGAACGCCACCTGCGCCGCGAACGGGCCCTAGAACAGCAGGCTTGACAGCTTGTTCCTGGCCTGCTTCACCCGCGGATCGTTCGGGGGCAAGATCTCGAACAGGCTGACCAGGTGCTTGCGCGCCTTCTCGCGCTCGTCGCCGGACGTCCTGCGGATGGTGCCAAGAAGCCGGTCGAAGCTGGCCTCGATCTGGCCCGTGTACAGCTCGATGTCGGCGACCTTGATCTGGGCCTCCGCGTCGTCCGGGCGGGCCGCGGCGTCCCGCCTCGCCGAGGCCTGGTCATACTTCTGCACCCGGCGGACGAGGTTCACCTGGCCGAGCCCCATCATCGCGACCGGGTCACCCGGGCTCGACGCGAGCACCTTCTCGAAGGCCGCCGCTGCCGCGTCCACGTCGCGGCGTTCCATCGCCTCCTGAGCTTCCGCGTACAGGTCGTCGGCCGCGTCGTCGTAGCCGACACCGCCGAGCGCTGCCTCGTCCCGCCCGTTGCCGGGTGCCGACGGCAGCCCGAGCTGGTCCGCTACCTGCAGGACCTGGCCGATGAACTCCCGCAACTGCGGCTCGGGCACAGCCCCTGGGAACCCGCCGATGGCCTGGCCGCCGACGACCGCCACGACCATCGGGATGCTCTGCACCTGCAGCGCGTCTCGCAGGCCAGGGTTCGCGTCGATGTCCACCTTGGCGAGCACCCACGCGCCATCGGCCTCGGTCGCCAGCTTCTCCAGGATGGGGCTGAACTGCTTGCACGGCCCGCACCACTCGGCCCACAGGTCGAGGATGACGGGTACGGTGCGCGACCGGGTTATGACGTCGGTGTTGAACGTCTCGTCGGTGACGTCGATGATCACCCCGGACTCGGCGCCCGGCTGGCCTCCGTTGGCCTGGCCCTGCTGCTCAGCACGCTGCCTGCGCTGTGCAGCTGCCTGGCGCGCGCCCAGGTCGACGGCGCCATGGAGGGAAAAGTCCCGCGGCTGGTTCATGACTACATCCTGCCCCATGAGTTCAAGCGCCCGCGCCGCTGGCGCGGGGTTCCCGGGTCGTCCCCGGGAGTGCACTGCCTTGCTGGTCAGAACGCTGGCGCCTCAAAATAGCTGCCCCATTCCGCGCGCAGCGCTCCGCATATCTCGCCGAGCGTTGCCTCGGCGCCTGCCGCGGCGATCATCGGGGGCACCATGTTGGCTCCGGATCTGGCGGCCTCCAGCACGCTGGCGAGCGCGCGGTCCACTGCGGCCTGGTCCCTGGCGGCCCGCCGGCGGGCAAGCTCGCGTACCTGCTCGACCTCAACCTCGTGGCCGACCCGCAGTATCTCCACCGGCTGCTCCACGGTCTCGGTGTGGCAGTTCACGCCCACCACGCGCTTGTCGCCCTTCTCCAGCTTCTGCTGGTAGCGGAACGACGCCTCGGCGATCTGCGAAGAGAACCAGCCGTCCTCCACCCCGCGCAGGATGCCGCCCGTCATCGACCCGTCCGGGCTCATCGTGCGGATCTGGGCGAAGATCTCCTCGGCCTCGGCCTCCAGCCGGTCCGTCAGCGCCTCCAGGTACCACGACCCGCCGAGCGGGTCGGCCACGTTGACGACGCCCGTTTCCTCCATGATCACCTGCTGCGTGCGCAGCGCTATCTCCGCGGCCTTGGCGCTCGGCAGCGCCAGGACCTCATCCAGCGCGTTCGTGTGCAGCGAGTTGGTGCCCCCGAGGACGGCCGCCAGCGCCTCGATGGCCGTCCGGACCACGTTGTTGTCGGGCTGCTGTGCGGTCAGCGACACGCCGGCGGTCTGGGTGTGGAAGCGCAGCCACTGTGCACGCTGGGACGTGGCCCCGTAGACGTCCCGCATCCATCGCGCCCAGATCCGGCGCGCCGCGCGGAACTTGGCGATCTCCTCGAAGAAGTCGATGTGCGCGTCGAAGAAGAACGACAGGCCGGGCGCGAATGCCTCGACGTCCAGGCCGCGAGACAGCCCGAGTTCCACGTAGCCGAACCCGTCGGCGAGGGTGAACGCCAGTTCCTGCGCGGCCGTGGAGCCGGCCTCCCTGATGTGGTATCCGGACACCGAAAGCGGCTTATACGCGGGAACGTGCGCCGCACAGAACTCCATCAGGTCGCCGATCAGCCGCAGGTGGGGCTGCGGCGGGAACAGCCACTCTTTCTGCGCGATGTACTCCTTGAAGATGTCGGTCTGGAGCGTGCCGTCGAGCTTGCTGATGTTCGCGCCCTGCCGCTCCGCAGCCGCCAGGTACATGCAGAAGACGGGCACCGCCGGGCCGCTGATCGTCATCGAGGTGGTGACGTCCGCCAGCGGTATGCCCGCGAACAGCGTGTCCATGTCGGCGGTCGAGTCGATCGCCACGCCGCAGTGGCCGACCTCGCCTGCCGAGCGCGGATCGTCGGAGTCGCGGCCCATCAGCGTCGGCATGTCGAACGCAACTGACAGGCCGCCCCCGCCCGCCTGCAGCAGCATCTTGTACCGCTCGTTGGTCGCCGACGCGTTGCCGAACCCGGCGAACTGCCTGATCGTCCAAGCCCGGCCCCGGTAGCCGGCCGGGTACAGGCCGCGCGTGAACGGAAACTCGCCGGGCCAGCCGATGCGCTCGAACCCGGGCACCACGGCCCCCTGCGGCGGCCCGTAGACCGGGTCGACCTCAAGTCCCGACAGGGTGGTGAAGTCGGCGTCTCGCTTGCGGGCGGCGTCGTACCTGCGCTGCCAGCGCTCCCGCCCGCCGGCGACCTGCTCGTCCATGGCGCACCTCCGGCCGCCAGGCCAATTAGTTGGACGTCCAACTAATTGTACCCGGCCACTCGCGCGAGAAATTCTTGCTCCGCACCCAACCATCGGAGCGGTTGCGGAGTCGTAGCAGTTGCCGGAGGGCACGGCGATGGTTCGGCGACGGAACGTGGCGCCCTGCCACGCGGCGGAAGTGTGGTACACCAAGATGCAATACGGCGTGAGCGGCGCGGGGTGCGTAATGGCCCTAGACGATTCTGGTCCCTTCCAGCTAACGTGGCCGGGCGCACGTGCGCACACGGTCAGTCGGGGGACCACAGTGGCCAGGCTCCGCACCTCGGATCGGCATGAGGTCGAGGAGCTATTCAACGCCTGCTACCCGCGACTGGCCGGCTGGGTCCGCAGGCTCGTCGACAACGACGAGACCGCGCACGAGATAGCCTCCGAGGCATTCACCCGGCTGATGGCACGCTGGTCGGGACTGGACAACCCGCAGAGCTACCTCTACATGATCGCCACCAATCTGGTCAGGGACCACTGGCGGAAGGCGGGCAGGGAGCGCACGGCCATGAAAGTCATGACGGCGGCCGGCTCCTCCGAGTCGGCCTACCAGCCGGCCCAGGACGTGGATGTCCGCGCGCTGATCCAGGGACTGCCCGACCGGCTGCGCAGCCCCTTCCTGCTGCACTACTACGCGGGTTTCCCGGTCAGGGAGATAGCGGTCATGCTCGGCAGGCCGGAGGGAACCGTCAAGGCCGACCTGTTCCACGCCAGGGCCAGGCTGAAGGCGGCGCTGGGAGAAGCCGTTGACTGACCACCACGACGACATCGACGCCTGGCTTGAGCGGGACGTGACGCCGCTCTACCCGCCGTCGGGCTCGTTCGAGCGGATCAGCCGGGTTGCCAGGAAGCGGAAGCGGCGCCAGGCGCTGCTCGCGGTGGCCTGCTGCGCGGTGCTGGCGGGGGCAGCCGCGTCCGCCCCGCAACTGGCGTCGGCGCTGAGCCACGGCGGAAGCCAGCACCCACCGTCTCTCGCCGATAACAGCAAGGCGCCGGCGGTGACGCCAACCTCAGGCCGCGGGAGCTCCGGCAGTCCCGGCCGTACCGCCGTGACAAAGTCCGTTCCCATCCAGAAGGCGCAGCGCACGTCGCTGTCGCGGTCCTGGACCAAGCCGCCGCCGAACTTCCGGCCGACCTCGGTCACCGCAGTCGGCGGCGGGCCGAACGGCCTGATCGGCGCCGTGATCGGCCAGGCCGGCACGCCTGGCCACTGCGCGACCAAGGACTGCACATCCCTGGCCACGACCTTGAACTACGGCGCCAGTTGGTACGGCCTGAGCGCACCGGTCGCACCGGGCCCGTCCGGGTCGGCCGGCGTCAGTGAACTTCGCTTCGCGAACACCAGCGACGGCTGGGCGTTCGGGCCCGCGCTGTACGCGACGAGCGACGGCGGCCCGTCGTGGACGGAGGTGCCGACCGACGGCCTCCGGGTGACCGACCTGGAGACGAAGGGTCAGCGGGCCTTCATGATCGCGGCCAGCTGCACGGGCGATACAACGGACTTCGCCAGCGACTGCACGAGCTTCTCGGTGTACACGATCGTCGCCGGGAGCACATCGTGGACCCCGGTGACCGTGCCCGCCGCGTACCAGCACATGAAGACGCAGGCGCCGTCGTCGGCCAGCCTCGTCATCTCCGGAGGCAAGACCGTCTACCTGCTGACACCGACGGGAGCCCTGCTCAGCGGGCCGGTCTCGGGCGGCGCGTGGCACGAGGCCGGCCCGCTGCCGGCCGGCTGCCTGCCGGGCCCGGCCCAGTCCGACGGCCAGCCGGCCGACGCTCAGCTCGCGGCCGGCAACACGCTCCTGCTCGCCTGCGACACGATGTCCGCCAGCGGGACGGAGCAGACCGTGCTCTACAGCTCGGCCGACGGAGCCGTCTGGACAAAGGTCGGGGTCGTGCCGCACCTGGGTCTGGCGACGTCGCTGGCCTCGGCCTCCTCGGGCCAGATGGTGCTGGCCACGACGGCTGGCCTGTACTACTCAGCTCAGGGTGTGACGTGGCGGCAGGCCACCGCAGCCGCGCCGGGTGGGTTCAGCTACGTGGGCATGACCAACCAGTACCAGGGCGTGGCCGTGCCGGAAGACGCCAGCCTGGGCGAGATCTACGTCACCTCCGACGGCGGCGAGGCCTGGGTGCCATCACCGATCAAGCTGTAGCGGGCGTGCCGCCACGGCTCCCGTCACCGTCGCGAGCTCATCAGCGGTTTCCCGCAGGGTGCTCGCCAGGGACCGCTCACCGGCATCGCCGACCCAGCGCGCGAACGCGATCTTGAAGATCGCGATCCCGGCTTCGGCGGCGAGGCTCGCGGCCGGGTCGGGGACGTCACGCCGTCGCAGCGCGGCGGCGAGCGCGGCGCCCAGCGTCGCGAGCTTCACCACCTCGCGCTCGGCGAGCTCCGCGTTCGCGGCGATGATGGCCTGACGCCGCCGGGCGAAGTCGCGGCGCTCGTCGAAGAAGCCGGTGGCGGCGCCGACGAGCGCCGCGATTATGGCCTCGAGCGGAGGCACCGACTCAGGCGCGCGCTCGACGCTGCCGACGAGCAAGTCCTGCAACGCGCCAGCGCCGTCGAACAGCACGTCGCGCTTGTCGACGAAGTGCCGGAAAAACGTCCGCTCGGTGAGTCCGGCGCGCTCGGCGATCTGGGCGACGGTGGTGGCATCGAACCCGCGCTCGCTGTAGAGCTCCATCGCCGCCTGCTCAAGACGGCCGCGGGCCCCTGGCTCCCATCTGCTCATGGTCCGATCTTAGTGGTCCGACCCACGGTGATGACAGTTACTGTCATAGCGTGA
>JASIGS010000558.1 GCA_030052355.1 Streptosporangiaceae bacterium
CGGGTAGACCTGGCCCCGGCCATTGATGGCTGGGCCAATCTGGCGATCGGCAGCGAATTGCGCGCCGCGTTTGCGGGTGTACCGATCCGGCTGGCCAACGACGTCAAGGCGGCCGCGCAGGCCGAGGCGCGGTGGGGCGCGCTCGCCGGATCTGACCCCGCCATCTACCTGAACCTCGGCACCGGTCTCGCCGTCGCCGTCGTATCGGCCGGTCAGGTCCTGGCCGGCGCGCACGGCGCCGCGGGCGAGATCGGCTACAGCCTGCGCAGCCGCGCGGACGTTGGGTTGCCGTCGGCGGTCCGGCTCGAGGACATGGTGAGCGGTATTGCCCTGCGGCGCCGAGCCGACGAGCTCGGACCCCCGCGGACGGCCGCCGACATGTTCGCCGCCGCGCACCAGGACGCCACGCTCGACGCCCTTGTCACCGACTTCGTCGAGGAGCTGGCGTTCCACCTCGCCAACCTGGCCATCGCGATCGACCCGGCCAGGATCGCGGTCGGCGGCGGGATCACCAACTCCTGGGTTCGGATCGAGCCCAGGCTGGCCGAGGTGCTGGCGGGCGCCGTTCCCTATCCGCCCGAGCTGGTTCTCGGCCGGTTCCCGCACGACGCGCCGCTGCTCGGTGCCGTCGCGCTGGCCGTCGATGCGGTTGGCGTTGATGGATCAAATGGAAGTTACATCATCAATACGGTAGAAAGCGCACGCAGCACGGAGAGGGTGACGCACCAGTGAGACGACTCAAGTCGCTCTGCGCTCTCGTCGGCGCGACCGGCCTGCTGACGGCCGTTGCCGCTTGCGGGACGAGTACATCATCGGGATCGTCGGGCAGCACGCTGACGATCTCCAACGAGAGCGGGTCCACCTGGAACTGCCAGTTCAACCCGTTCAACGAGAACGTCAACTGGGAGCTGTTTGGCCCGGTCTACGAACCGCTCGTGTTCATCGACAGCCTGGAGAGCGGCAAGGCGTCTCCGTGGCTGGCGAAATCCTGGACGTGGAGCGACAACGACACGGTCGTGACGTTCACCATGCGAAGCGGCGTCAAGTGGCAGGACGGTGTGCCGCTGACCGCCGCCGACGTCGTCTACACCTACAACCTGCTGAAGAAGCACACGGCGCTCGACCTCAACTCGGACTGGTCCGTGCTGAAGAGCGTCGTCCAGAAGGGCTCGAACCAGGTGGTCATGACCTTCAATGGGTCCGGCCTGACCGACTTCTACCTGGTCGCCTATGAGACTCCCATCGTCCCTGAGCACATCTGGTCCAAGATCTCCAAACCGGTCACCTATCCCGACAAGAACCCGGTCGGCAGCGGCGCATACACGATCGGCTCCTGCACCCCGGAGAACATCAAGTTCGTCGCTAACCCGCACTACTACATTCCGGGCGAGCCCAAGATCCAGACCGTGAACTACCCGGCGTTCCTGTCCAACACCCCGGCCAACCAGGAACTGGCCGACGGACAGGCCCAGTGGGGCAACCAGTTCATCCCGAGCATCAAGAGCTTCTACTCGGACAAGAGCCCGAACAACAAGTACTGGTTCCCGCCGACGCTCAACAACGATCTATTCGTCAACCTGACCAAGCCACTGCTCGACAACGTCGCCGTGCGGCAGGCCATGTCCTACGCGATCGACCGCAGCAAGGTGTCGACGGACGGCGAGTACGGCTACGAGCCGCCCGCCAACCAGTCCGGCATCGTCACGCCGACGTTCTCCAGCTGGATCGATACCAGCCTGACGTCCCAGTACAACTACAGCTACGACCCGGCCAAGGCCGAGCAGATCCTTACCACCGCCGGGTTCACGAAGGGCAGCAACGGCATCTTCCAGAACAGCGCCGGGCAGCAGCTGAACTTCACGGTGATCAACATCGGCGACTACTCCGACTTCGTGGCTGACATGCAGATCGTGCAGCAGGAGTTCAAGGCCGTGGGCATCGGGCTGACGGTGAGCAACCTGTCAAGCAACGCCTTCGACTCGGACCTGTTTGACGGCAACTACCAGCTCGCTTACTACTACGAGACCGGCGGCCCGACGCCGTACTACGAGTTCCGGCAGTGGCTCGACAGCGCCGACTCAGCGCCCATCGGGCAGGCCGCGTCCTACAACTACGAGCGGTACGACAACCCGGCTACCGACGCGCTGCTCACCGAGTACGCGAACACGAGCAGCTCGACGGTGCAGCACACGATCATGGACCAGCTGCAGCAGGTCATGCTGACCTACGTGCCAGTGATCCCGATCGTGGAGTCGGTTGACTGGTACGAGTACAACACGGGCGCGTTCACCGGCTGGCCGACGCCGAGCAACCCGTACGCACAGCCGGGACCGGCGCAAAACCCGGACTTCGGCTGGACGCTGCTGCACCTAGCCCCGAAGAAGTAGTCAGTACCCGGCCGGGCGCCGACCGAGGTCGGCGCCCGGGTCGGGCCGCGCCCATCCGGTAACCGAGGAGGAGAGCATGAGACACGCGCTGCGCAGACTCGGCTTCTTCGCGGTCACGTTGTGGGCCTGCGTCACACTCAACTTCGTGCTGCCGCGGCTCATGCCGGGCAGTCCGATCCTTGACATGATGGCCAAGTACCGCGGCAAG
>JASIGS010000559.1 GCA_030052355.1 Streptosporangiaceae bacterium
GGCGGCGAACGTCGGTACCGCGGCCGCGGCCAGCCCGGTGGTGTTCGCGCGTGCACTCGCCCCGGCCCTCGACACCTCGAGTTCCGCCCGCTCGCCGGATCCGATCATGCCGTAGCCGACCGCGGAGAAAAGATGCTGGAACGGCTTGCGGTAGATGAACGCGGCGACGCTGACCAGCGCGATCATGAGGATCTTCAGCGCCCACGGCAGCACCGCGTCGCTGGTGCCCATGATCAGCGCGTAGCAGTACAGCAGCAGGCTGAGGACGAGTGCGACGGCGGCCTGCTTGAGCAGCACGCCGACCAGCATCTCGGCCCAGCGCAGCGCCACCACGCGGCCGAATCCTGGGTGCGTGCCGATCAGCAGGAAGAACGGCCCGACGATGAGCAGCAGCAGGAAGCTCAGTTTGAGCAGGATCAGCGTCACCGAGATCAGCAGCACGAGCACGCCGGCCACGACCGCCGCGAACAGCGCGGCAAAGGCGATCTCCAGCCGGGTCGTCCACTCGTTCCCCTGGAACAGCGGGTAGACCGCCGGGTCGTGGGACTGGAGACTGCTGGCGATCCCGGCGTAGGTGGCCTGCTTGGCGGAGATCAGGGCGGACGTCGGCTTCTCGTCCATCGCGATGGCCTGCGCCCAGAGCAGCGACCTGCCGTAGGTGTTCACCAGCGTGGGCTTGGCCGTGCCGGTGGAGTAATCCGAGGTGCCGAACTCGCCAGCCAGCCACGGCTTGCAGACCAGCACGGTGAACAGTTCATCGGCGTTCTGGTCGACCACCGTGCTGCCTGACACGTAGCTGTAGCTGCTCGGCTGTACCTGCGGGTCCCCCTTGGCGACCGGCACGCAACTGCTCGGGCCGGGGTTCGGCAGCTTGGCGAACGCGGCGTTCAGCGCCTGGCTGATTCCGTCCGAGATGCCGGTACCGACGCCGGTGACGGCGGCCGGCTTGCCGATCAGGAAAATGGCCGCGGAGCAGGCGACGACCATCCAGATCGTGCCCTCGATGGTGCGCGTGCCGCGCTTGCGGATGAGGCCCTGCCAGGCCAGCCATATCGCCGCGATGATGACGACGACGGCCAGGTACGGGAAGTAGATCGCCTTGCCGAGGCTCGTGATCAGCGTGTCGGCCACGCGCTGAAGCCAGGAAAGTATCCCGTCACTGGCGGCCGACTGGTATGCGGTGATCGTGACCCGGTCGATCGACTTCGCCGCGTCGAACACCATGCCCGCGACGTTGTTGCCGATCAGGGACGTCATGTCCGAGCACTGCAGGTTCGTGGCCGCCCAGAACTCTCCGGCGATGCCGTACTCGTTGTAGATCGTCGCTGGCTGCTTGCCGGACGCCGGCGGCGCCACCATCGCGTCGATGCCCGAGTCCGCGGGCTCGGGCTCGGGCAGCGCCGGCTGGCAGATGTTGTTCAGGTCGCCGGTAAGGCCGGACGAGCCGAGCGCGCACAGGCCGAGCAGCCCGCCGATGTCGCCGATCCCGGGCACCGAGCACAGACCGCCGCTCGCGGGGGTCACGTCGGCGACCGTGTGCGCCGCGACCGCGCCGCGCGCACCGTGCTGCGGGCTTGCCTGCCCGGCTGCGACCGGTACCGCGATCGCGACCAGGACAGCCAGCACGGCGAAGGCAGCCAGGGCAATGGCTATGTTGCGCGGAATGCGAAATCTGCGCATCCGGGTGGTCTCCCTGAGGGGTTATATCGTCACTGCCTGGCGGGCTGCGCTCAGTCGGCTCCCGGGACTGCTGTCGCGTCGCGCTGCTCGCCGGACGGTGTACTGCCGGCGGACGGCGTGCCGCCGAGTGGTGTACTGCCGGGTGGTGTATCGCCGAGCCGGGCCCTGGTGGGGTTGGTGTCCAGGCACTGGCGCAGGTCGTCCGAGATCAAGTCGACAGCGATCCGCGCCGAGCGCCCGTCGAGGTCACGGAAGATGCACTCCCCGTTGCCAAGGCCACGCAGCAGCGCCCTGTGCTCGTCGGACCGTTCGATGCCCAGCAGGGACAGCACGTTGCTGACCTCGGTCTGCTCTGCGGACCGGAACGCGAAGACGCTGGAGATGCAGTTGGTGACCTGCTCGTTCAGCAGGTCACCGGCGTTCTGCGAAACCATGATCAGAGCTGTGTTGCGTGACCTGCCCATGCGGGAGACCTCGGGGATCAGCTTGGCGCCCTGCGGCGTCGAGGTGATGGCCCACGCCTCGTCGAGGAAGATCGCCTTGGGCAGCCTCCGGTCCATGCCGTTGAGCAGTCTGCGGGCGAACTGCGACACCAGGTACAGCAGCGCCACCGACAGCCGCTGCTCGTAGGAGTAGTCGTCGCGCTTGATCGCGGCGTCCGGCAGCGTCAGCCCGGCCAGCGTGAAAACGGTCGTCCAGCCGGCCGCGTCGATCCGCTGCCCGACCGACGGCGCGAAGCACAGCCTCGCGAGCCGCATCTCCGACATGGACCGCAGGACGGCACCGAGGTTCAGCGACGCGGGGTCCTGCGACGCCTCCAGGTGAGCGACCACCTTGCCGAGGCTCGGCTGCGGCCCGGAGGCGACCGAGCCGACGGCCTGGAT
>JASIGS010000069.1 GCA_030052355.1 Streptosporangiaceae bacterium
CACATGCCGGGCCCGAAGGGGCCCTCCCGGTACACGGTCGGCGGCACGACGTCGAAGCCGGCCGCCCGCGACACCGTGTAGGCGGCTACCTCGCGGCCCGCCAGGGTGCCGTCGGGGAAGTCCCACAGCGGCCGCTCGCCGGCCACCGGTTTGTACACGCACTCGCACGTGGCATCGGCGTCGCTGACCTTGCAGAACAGGGTGGCGTTCGACGCGTCGACGAGCCGGCCCACGACCTCGAGAGTGCCCACGGTCAGCAGGTCAAGTGCCGCGTCCTCGTCGCGCCGCGCCCAGCTTTCCGCCGAGGCCTCAGCCATGTCCGGCCCGGTGCCCGTTCTGCCGCGGGCACACGTGGCCAGACGGGTCGAGCGGGAGCCCGCACAGCGGGCACAGTGGCCGTCCCTGCCGCACCACCTGAGTGGCTCGCTCCGAGAAAGCGCGGGCGGCCTCGGCCGTCATCCGCACTCTCAGCACGCCCGGGCCGTCGTCGGGAATGTCGTCAGTCAGCGGCTCGATCGGCTCCTCGCTCTCCTCCTGCGCCTCGATGATGACGCGGTCGCCGTCGTGGTCCCAGGCTAGCGCGATGGCACCGACCCGGAAATCCTCAGTCAGCGGCAGCTCTAGCGGCCCGTCGTCGGCCGCGCTCCGGCGCACCGCTTCACCGCTCGGCTGCGGTGCGACCTCGTCGAGAAGCTCCTCGAGCTTCTGGGCAAGCTGGCTCACCTGCCGCTTCTCCAAGACGACGCTCGTCGTCCTGGAGCCCTGCCGAGCCTGCAGGTAGAACGTGCGTTCTCCTGGCTGGCCTACGGTGCCCGCCACGAATCGCTCCGGCGGGTCGTACGAGTAGATCGGCATGACCCCTATCCTCCGCGCGTGCAAGCCCGCGTCAGGCCAGGCTACCGGCGCCGCCCCCTACCTGCGCGTCGGCCTCGGCAGCCGCTCGTTTCCCGGCGCGTCCTGCCATCCAGCTCAAGTCGCCGCCGGTGTCGTTCATCCGCAGCACGAACGGCCGCAGCGGCGTGTACCTGATCACGCTCAGCGAGCACGGATCAACCTGGATCCGCTGCAGCATGTCCAGGTGCATGCCGAGGGCGTCCGCCAGGATGGCCTTGATCACGTCCCCGTGCGAGCAAACCAGGTAGATCGCGTCACGGCCGAGCCTGTCGTTCCAGTCCCTGATAGCTTCCACGGCCCGCTGCTGCATGCCAGCGAACGACTCGCCGTCGTCGCCGGGAAACCTGACCGCGCTCGGGTGGACCTGTACCACGCGCCACAGCGGATCGTGCGCTAGCTGCCTTAGTGGCCGCCCGGTCCAGTCCCCGTACCTGCACTCCCCCAGCCGGTCGTCGGTTTTGACCGGCAGGTCTGCATCCTCCATGGCCGCCGTGATAATGCCCGCCGTCTGTACGCAGCGTTCCAGCGGGCTACTGACCGCGGCCGCCAGCGGCAGCCGGGCCAGCCGGGCAGCCAGCGCTCTGGCCTGCGTCCGGCCCCTGTCGTCCAGCGGCACCCCCGGTAGCCAGCCCGTCAGTGCCTTCCCTGTCGAGGCCGTGAGGCCGTGCCGGACCACCAACACCAGGGTCATTCCACAGACTGTAGCGGTCTGCTGGAGCGGCGCGTCACGCGCGCGCAGCGGGCCGCTCGGCCAGCACGAACGTCGCCGCTCCGAAGGAGACCATGTCGCCGGGCGCCACCAGGATCGGCCCGCTCACCCGCCAGCCGTTCAGCCGCGTGCCATTGGTAGAGCCGAGGTCGGACAGCAGCCAGCCACCCGACTCGAGTTGCAGGCTGGCGTGCCAGCGGGAGACGGTCTTATCGGCCAGCGTCATGTCGCAGGCCGGCTCCCTGCCGATGGTGAACCTTCGCTGCGGGCCGGCCGGCAGCGTCAGCGTCGCGGGTGCCCGGCTGAGCCATCTCCCGGCCAGCGCCAGCGCCCTGCGCGCAGAAGCGGCCAGCTGACCCACGGCCATGCCGCGCAGGCTGCGGCGGTCCGGCAGGTCGGCCACCAGCGCTCCGAGTTCACCCCGGACCCGGGCGCGCAGCACTGCCTCGACCCGGTAAGCGAACGTGTCCTGGGTCAGCCGGCCGGCGACGAACCCGTTGCCCAGCGCTTCCAGCGCACGATCGCGCTCGGCGTCAGAAACCCGCAAATCCTGCTGGCCTGACCGACAGCCGGGGTCGCGCGCGCCCATGGCAGGATTATCCGGCGCGGGCTGGCGGCCGGCAACGCTCCGATCCGGTTGCTTCTGGTCAGAATTGCCCTATGCCGGTCCCGGCAGGCTCCGCAGCGGCCGCGGTCAGCGCGGCCGGAGCAGCCTGCTGCAACGGGAAGTGGCAGGCGGCCACGTGACCAGGCCCGAAAGAGCGCAGCTCGGGCTCCTGCTCGGTGCAGATGTCCTGTGCGAACTGGCACCTGGTGCGGAACCTGCAACCCGACGGCGGGTGGATGGCACTCGGCAGCTCGCCCTTGATGCCCACCCGCGTCTCGGCGTGCGCGACCGCGGGATCGGGGACCGGGATGGCCGACAGCAGGCCAGCCGTATACGGGTGCGCGAAGCGCTCGTAGATGTCGGCACCGCTGCCAAGCTCGACCAGCTTGCCCAGGTACATCACGCCGATGCGGTCCGCGAG
>JASIGS010000560.1 GCA_030052355.1 Streptosporangiaceae bacterium
CGCACGCCGCGAGCCCCATGGTTGGCGGAGGATTCCGGCAGGGCCTGTACGACGTCGTGGCGCTGACGCAGGTTCTGGCGGGCGCCACCTCCGATCAGGTGCCTGACCGGCTGGTCTCCTACCAGAACGCGCGCCTCGGCCCGGCGACCCAGCACGTGACGCGCAGCGAGCGGGCAACCGCGGCATACCTGGCCCGCGCGGCACGCTGATGCGCATCGCGTCGCAGCCGGAGACGGCAGGTGGCGGTCCAGGCCGCCTCCGTCTCGCCGGATTCAGGCGGTCGCGAGGAACCTCGTCATGACCCGCACAGCGAAGTGCAGCGCGCTCACCGGGACGCGCTCGTCGACGCCGTGGAACATCTGGTAGTAGTCGAAGCCGGGCGGCAGCGACAGCGGCGTGAAGCCGTACCCGGAGATGCCGAGGCGCGAGAACTGCTTGGCGTCCGTGCCGCCACTCATGCAGTACGGCACGACGGTCCCGCCCTGGTCCTCGGCGAGCAGCGCCGCTGCCATCGCGCCGACCACCGGAGCGTCCGGCGGAGCCTGCAGGGCGGGCTCGCGATGCAGGTACTCCCAGCTCACGTCCTGGCCGGTCAGCGCGTCGAGGGTCGCGGCGAACTCGGCCTCGTGGCCAGGTAGCACGCGGCCGTCGACGCAGCCGGTCGCCTCCGCGGGTATGACGTTCACCTTGTACCCGGCGGCGAGCATGGTCGGGTTGGTGCTGTTGCGCAGGGTGCTGACGACGAGCGCCGCGGCGGGACCGAGCCGCGGCAGCGCGTCCTCGACCCAGGCTTCGTCGTCAGGTGCGCCGCCGTCAGGAAGCTGTGCGCCGACGGCGTCGGCGATGGCGCAGATCGCCGCGCGGACCACCGGGATCAGCCGGACCGGCCACCGGTAGGCCGCGATCCTGGCGGTCGCGGTGGCAAGCCTGGCTACCGCGTTGTCGGGGTTGGCCTTCGAGCCGTGACCCGCCTTACCCCGCGCCGTGAGCTTGAGCCAGGCCGTGCCGCGCTCGGCTGACCCGATCGGGTAGATGCGCGCGCCGTTCCCCGCGTGAAACGTGAACCCGCCGGACTCACCCACCGCCTCGGTGCACCCGTCGAACAGGCCGGGGTGCTCAGCAACCAGCCAGCCGGCGCCGTAGGCAGCGGTGTCCTCCTCGTCCGCGGTGAAGGCGAACACGATGTCGCGGCGCGGGCGCACGCCGGCGCGGGCCAGCTGGCGGGCAGCGGCGACAAGCACCGCGTCGGCGGCCTTCGTGTCCACCGCGCCGCGCCCGTGCAGCACCCCGTCGGAGATCTCGCCGCTGAACGGATCCCTGGCCCACGTCGCGGCGTCGGCCGGAACGACGTCGAGGTGCCCGTGCACCAGCAGCGCGGCAGCCGCCGGGTCGCTGCCCCCGAGACGGGCGACGACGTTCGCCCGGCCAGGCGCGGACTCCAGCAGGGCCGGGTCAAGACCGGCGTCGGACAGCAGTGCGGCGACGTACTCCGCGGCCGGGCGTTCGCGGCAGTCGCCGCCGCCACGGTTGGTCGTGTCGATCCGGATCAGGTCGGAGGCGAACGTGACGGCTTCCTGCTCGGCGAGCGTGGACCCCTGCTCAGCCATAGTTCTCTTCGACCGCGGCGGCGATCATCGTGGTGACCGTCTTGAAGCAGCGGAGCATGTCCCAGGCAGTCGCGCTGTGGTAGGTCACGGTGCGGTCGCCGGTGCGGCTGACCGTCGGCACGATGGCCGCTGCCTGAGCAAGCTGTGCGGCATCCACTTCTATGTCGACCGTGTAGCCGTCGGGTGGCGTTCCCTCCCTCATGGCGTCCTGAGGGCGCCGGCCGGCCAGCTTGCCCGCCTGCTCCGCCGCGGCCGTTATCGCCGCCGCCGTCTCCTGCGGTGGCTTGCAGATCGCGGCGTAACGGCTCACGCACTCCTTGACCGCGACCGTCAGCGCCTGCGGCGCGTAGCCGGCGGCGTCCGCGCACGCCCGGTCGTCGCCGGTGACCAGCACCACCGGGACGCCGAGCTCGGCGGCCAGGCAGGCATTGAGCCGGCCCTCGCTGCCGACCTGCCCGTTGACCCGGACGCTGGTGATCGAGTTGGCGAGGTAGGTATGCGCGAGCACGCCCTCAGCGCCTGCCGCCGCGTGGTAGCCGAGGAACGCCACCGCGCCAACCGCCGGGTGCTGGATGCCTTCGACCATGCTCAGGTCCTTGTGCCGGCCGGTCATCATGACCGCACGGCGGTCGAGTTCCTCGAGCAGCACGTTGCGCATCGTCGCGTGCGCCTCGGTGACGAGGACCTCGTCGGCGCCTGCGTTGAAGAACCCGGCGACGGCGGCGTTCACGTCGGAGGTGAACATCCGCCTGCAGCGCTGCCACTGCTCCGTCCCGGGCTGGACGTCTGCCGGCCAGGTGACGCCGGTCGCGCCTTCCATGTCCGCGGATATCAGCACCCTCATGAGCCACCCGCTCTCACGAGAGCAGCCGGCAAGCGCCGCATCGCGGGCAAGACTCGGATCACCAGCGAACTGTACCGTGCGCCGGGCCTGCCGGCGCAGCTGCCATGATCCGTTACCTGGTGGCGCGATGCCTTGCCCGCGAGAACGGGTCCCGGAGGGGAAGGCTGGCGACGCTGGCTGCAGACGTACGGCCAGGCTCGGCGCGGGCGTCATGAACCCCGAAATCCGCCTGTCCTGGCCTCGGGCGTTGAGCCTCGGTGCCGCGGACCACAGTGAGGTGGGCTGATCGCACTGTTTATGCAGTTATGTCCAGCGGTCTTTTCTGTGCGGGAGCTTGAGGCTCGAGGAATTCCAGGCGGTTGCCGTGCGGGTCCTCGCTGTAGAAACGGCGCATGCCGGGGAAGTTGTCGTCGAAGCCGACCGGGTAGCCCGCGGCGGCGAGCCGTGCGGCCCAGGCGTCGATGCCGGTGACCAGCAGGCCCGGATGCGCCTTACGGGCCGGGCGGAAGTCCTGCTCCACCCCGAGGTGCAGCTCGATGCCCTCGCCCCGGAACCAGCAGCCGCCTCGCTTGGCCAGCTCCGGTGGCTTGGCTATCTCGTCGAGTCCGAGCACGTCCCGGTAGAACGAGCGCGACAGGTCCTCAGACCCCGGCGGGCAGGCGAGTTGCACGTGGTGGATCACTGCGGCGGCTCCCTCGTTAAATCTTGACGTCAAGATAATCTAGCACCCCTCTGCCGCCGTTGGCAGCGGCCCGCGGCCCGGCTGGGTCATGGTCTGATGGACGTATGAAGGTACGGATCGGAATCAGCCTCGGGCCTGCGGCCACGCCCGAGGGTCTCGCGAGCACGGTGAGCCTGCTCGAGGACGCCGGGATCGACTCGCTCTGGCTGAGCGAGGTGGTGTACGGCGACATCGTCGAGCCTTTCACCGGGATGGCGTACGCGCTGGCCAGGACCAGCAGGCTGAAGGTGGGCACCGGCGTCGCCGTGCTGCCCGGACGACATCCCGTGCTCGTCGCCAAGCAACTCGCTTCGCTGGCAGGGCTGGCGCCCGGGCGGGTGCTGCCGGTCTTCGGGCTGAAGCCGGCTCGGCCGCAGGAAGCCGAGGCGTTCACTGTGCGCGGCAGCAGGGCGGCGGTGTTCGATGAGACACTCCGGCTGCTGCGGCTGCTCGTGACCCAGCCCACCGTCTCGTTCAGCGGCGAGTTCTTCTCCGTCGAAGACGCCAGCATCGGCCCGCTGCCCGCAAAGCCGCTGGACATCTGGCTGGGTGGCAGCGCGCCCGGTGCGCTGCGCCGCGTCGGGGAGCTGGCGGACGGCTGGCTGGGCAGCTTCCTGACCCCGCAAGAGGCCGGGCACGCCCGCGAGCAGATACAGGCCGCGGCAGATGCAGCGGGCCGGGAGGTGGAAGCTGACCACTTCGGCATCAGCCTCGCGGTGGGCGCGGGCGACATCACTCCGGAGATAGCGCGGGCCGTCAGCCGCCGCCGGCCCGGAGTAGACCCGGCGACGCTGTCGGCCGTTGACTGGGAGCACGCCCGGGACATGATCGACCGCTACGTCGCCGCCGGGCTGAGCAAGTTCGTCATCAGGCCGGCCGCGCCATTGCCCGACGGTATCGAGCGGTTCGTCGGCGAGTTCGTGGCGCAGATGCTGCCGCTGCAGACGTGACGGCGAGCGGTCCGGCAGACCCCGCTACCGGGGGACGCGGTCGGCGCGCCAGCACCGCGCGCGCATGGGCACGGTGACCTCGCTGGAGCCGGGAAACTGCTCGGCGATCGCTGCGGCTGCCCGCGCGCGGCCAGCCGCTACCAGCTCTGGCCCGGCCGTGATGACGCGGCTGTGCGTGGCCATCCAGTCGACGAGATCGTCAGGCGCCATGACGCGGCTGTACCTGAAGATCGCGGTCTGCGCGTTGCGGAAAAGGCGCTCGTCCGGCAGCGTGACCTGATGGTGCCCGCGCGTCCGGTCATCCGCGTCATCGGGCTCCACCCTCGACGTCTCCCTGAACCACTCATCGGACCGGATCCAGGTGAGTTCGCGGTCCCGGCCGTTCCAGGTCACGCCGAACCGCCCGCCGTCCCGCAGCACGCGGGCGACCTCGGGAATCCCCAGGTCCGGGTCCACCCAGTGCCACGACGACGAGAACAGCACCGCGTCGGCGGAGGCGTCAGGAAGCGGGATCGACTCACCCCGGCCTGCGAGCACCTCGACGCCGGGCGAGCGGGCCTCAAGCACCGCCCGCATCCGGTCATCCGGCTCGACGGCGACGACGCGCCTGGCCCTGCCGACCAGGGCCCGGGTCAGCAGCCCGGTGCCTGCCCCGACGTCCACGACAACCTCGCAGTCAGCCGGGAGCAGCCAGTCGACAGCCTCAGCTACAGGCGAGGGCCGGAGCCGGTCGTATTCGGTAGCCACCGCGCCGAAGGACATGGATCGCTCTGCCCGACTTGTCACGGTTACAGCGTAGCGGGCACAGGTTAAGCTCCGGTGACTGTGGGGACGCAGGATCCGGAACGCCTGGCCGCCGCCCGAAACGAGCTGGTGAGCTACGGGGCCCGCATGCAGGCCGACGGCCTCGCCGTGGGCAGCGCGGGCAACCTCAGCGCCAGGATCGGCCGCATCGTGCTCATTACCCCGTCCGGCGTGGCGTACAGCGAGCTGCAGCAGCGCGACATCTGCACGGTGGCGCTCGACGGCACCCATCTCGACGTCCCGGAGTTGCCATCCACCGAGACCCCCATGCACCTGGCGGTCTATGCGGCGACTCCGGCACAGGCCGTGGTGCATACCCACTCGGCCGAGGTCGTCGCGCTGTCAGCGACCCGCAGCGAGCTGCCCGCCATCCACTACGCGATCACCGGCCTGGGCGGGCCGGTCCAGGTCGCGCC
>JASIGS010000561.1 GCA_030052355.1 Streptosporangiaceae bacterium
GCCGGCTGGTCGTTCCAGAAGTTCACCAAGCGCGCGATCGACTGGGCGATCGTGGGCGTCGCGGTGCAGGGCGGGAACGTCGCGCTCGTCAACATGGGCCAGACGCCACTGCGCGCGGCCGGTGTCGAGCAGGCACTCGCCGCTGGCGCGAGCGCCCGGGATGCGGCCGGGCACGCCGCCGAGGGAACGAGCCCGTCAGACGACCTCACGGCGAGTCGCGGTTACCGGGAGCACCTGGCCAGAGTCCTGGTCGGCCGCGCCCTCGAGGAGTCTGCCGCTCGCGCCTGACCGGAACCACCCGCCCGGAACGGCCTGCACGGAACGGCCTGCACGGCACCGGCCCGCCCGCACCGGCCCGCCCGCACCGGCCCGCGCACAAGCACCTGCGCGACGCGGCCGGGCGGGCAAGGCCCGGCCGTGTCGCGGGCCTCGGGTCTGAGCCCGTAGACCAGGCAAGCGAGGTGCATCTGCCCGTTGGCGACCTGGGACCCGCCCGCCGGTGACCTTCGGCCCTCGTCGCGCCGCCCGACCCGGCGTCACTGTTAGCTGGCTCGGCGGAGGGGGCCGGTAAGCGCTTACTGAAGTGCCAACCGCAGCGGGATTTGACCCGTCATAAGAGTGCTGACCGGTGGGACCGGTCCGACTAGAGAGGGAAGTCTTATGCACATCAGCCGTCGCCGTCTTGGCCTGGGGATACTCGCCGCGGCCGTCGTCGCCTGCACCGCGGGCGTGGTGCCCGCGGTGGCGCTGGCATCGTCGGACGGTCATCAGGCCGCGTCGGTCGCAGAATGTCAGTCCAGCGACACCTATGTGTGGCTCGCGCTCGCGCAGAACGGGGCGGCAGGCTCGCTGTATTACCCGGTGGAGTTCACCAACGTCGGCAGCCAGTCATGCTGGCTGTACGGCTATCCGGGCGTGGCCGCCGTGAATTCGGCACAGCACCAGGTCGGTCCGGCCGCGAGCAGGGTCAGCGCGACTCCGCACAAGGTGACGCTGAAGCGCGACCAGACCGCGCACGCCCTGCTCCAGATCACCGAGGCCGACATCATCGGAGGCTGCCACGTCAAGACCATCACCGGCCTCGGAGCCGGGCTTCAGGTCTATCCCCCGAACCAGAAGCAGCGGCAGATCGTCCCCGACTTCGAGTTCCAGGCTTGCACGAACAAGGTCTACCTGCACGTCTACCCGGTGACTCCCGGCATCGGCGTGCCGTAGATCTAGCAGCTCGGCCGCGCCTCGCCCGGCAGGGAACCGGGCGAGGCGCGGAGGTCGCTAGTGGTCGTGGATCAGCAGGCCGCGGATGTTCTTGCCGTCGAGCATGTCCTGGTAGCCCTGGTTGATGTCGTCGAGCCGGTAGGTGCTGGTGACGAGCTCATCGAGCTTGAGCTTTCCCTGCCGGTAGAGATCGAGCATCAGCGGGATGGTGTCGAACGGGTTGCCGCCGCCGAACAGCGCACCCTGAAGCCGCTTCTCGAACAGCGTCAGCTCGAAGCTCGGCAGCTGGATCGTCTGCTCCGCCGGGCCGGCCAGGCCGGTCACGACCACGGTGCCGTGCTTGCGGATCGCTGCGAACGCGTTCTGGATCACCTCGGGTGTGACCACGCCGACGGTGATCAGCGCCTCGTCGGCGCCGACGCCTTCGGTGATCTCGCTGACGATTTCCTGTGCCTCGGCGGCGCTCGCGGCGGTGTGGGTGGCGCCGAGCTGCTCGGCGGCCTCGCGCTTGTTGGGCAGCGGGTCTACCGCCACGACGTTGCGTGCCCCGGCGAACGACGCGCCCTGCACGGCGTTGATGCCGACGCCGCCGATGCCGTAGATCACCACTGTGTCACCGGCCTTGACGGCGCCGGCGTTGACAGCCGTGCCCCAGCCGGTCGGGACGCCGCACCCGACCAGCGCCACCGTCTCCAGCGGCAGGTCGTCTGCGATCTTGATGGCCGAGTGCTGCGACACGGTCGCATACTGCGAGAACGTGCCGAGCAGGCACATCTGGCCGAGGTCCTGGCCGTCACCGTGGAACCTGAACGTGCCGTCGGGCAGGCAGTTGTCGACGAACAGCGCGCCGAGATCGCACAGGTTGGTCTGGCCGCGCGCACAGAACCTGCAGTGCCCGCACACCGGCAGGAAAGAGCAGACGATGTGGTCGCCCGGCTTCAGCCTGGTCACTCCTTCGCCGACTTCCTCGACGATCCCGGCTCCTTCGTGACCGCCGACGATGGGGTACCTCACCGGGATGTCACCGGTCTTCACGTGATCGTCTGAGTGGCAAAGTCCGGACGCGACGTAGCGGACGAGCACCTCGCCCGCCTTCGGCGGGTCAAGCTCGAGCTCGACGACTTCCCACTCCTTGCCGACGTCGCGCATGACTGCTGCCCTGGTCTTCAATGCGCTCTCCCAGCTTCTTGGGGCGCCGCGGCGCGACGCCGCCGTCCCGATTCGGATGCCTGCCAGGCGTGGCCGCCGACGGCCGCTGCCCTTCATTGGCATCCTGGCTGCAACCCGCACGGCGGTCAAGAATGCGCTAGAAAATCCCGTCACCCGTCGCGTGATCCGCACTGTATCGGCCGCACCAGGGACCGCCAGGCAGGACAGCAGGCCACCGTAGACTCCTGCTGACCATGAGATGCGTGCTGATAACGGGGATGTCGGGTACCGGCAAGAGCTCGCTGCTCGAGGAGCTCGCCGCCCGCGGCTACCGGACTGTGGATACCGACTACGGCGACTACTACGAGACGATCGACGGCGAGCGGCTATGGCGCGAGGACCGGATCAGCGCGCTGGTGTCGGCCGAGCCGGACGATGCAACCGGCGTGCTGTTCGTCCAGGGCACGACCAGCAATCAGGTCGTCTTCTACCCGCGCTTTCACCGCGTCGTGCTGCTCAGCGCCCCTGCCCACATCCTCGTGGAGCGGCTGACGACGCGCACTACCAATCCCTACGGGAAGGATCCGGCCGAACTCGCCGAGACGCTTGAGTGCCAGCAGGCGGTCGAGCCGCTGCTCAGGGCGGCTGCGACCCTCGAAGTGGTCACCACCGTGCCCGTCGCGCAGGTCGCCGATCTCGTTCTCGAGCACGTGCTGTGAC